>JACREB010000133.1 GCA_016218475.1 Nitrosomonadales bacterium
ATTATTACGTTAGCAGCGGTGATCGAAGGACGGATATTCCCGTTGTTCCCCGGTCAACCTTTCGCCGCCATCAACTTCTCATACTTCGCCTGCAACTGCTCCTTGCTTTCTACATGGTTAGGGTCTTTTGGAATGCAATCCACCGGGCATACCTCCACGCATTGCGGGGTATCGTAGTGGCCTACGCATTCGGTGCATTTATTGGGATCGATGACGTAAATTTCATCACCCTGCGAAATCGCATCGTTCGGGCATTCCGGCTCGCATACGTCGCAGTTGATGCATTCATCGGTGATTATCAGTGCCATATTTTTCTCCTCATGTCTTAAAGAATGGTAATTTTAACTTCTTTGCTGCAACCTTGCCGCTACCGAAGGCGATACGAATTTCCCTACATCTCCGCCGAAGCGGGCCACCTCGCGCACCATCGTGGCCGAGATGAAAGTATATTGTTCCGCCGGGGTCAGGAATAGCGTTTCCATTTCGGGGTACAAATTGCGGTTCATCCCTGCCAATTGAAACTCATACTCAAAATCCGACACCGCGCGCAGCCCGCGCAACACTACCCGCGCGCCTTGCGCTTGCACGAAATTCATCAGCAGGCCGCTGAAGCCTTCCACGCGCACATTGGCAAAATCCGCGAAGACTTCACGCGCCATGCCTGCACGCTCATCCAGCGAGAACATTGTCTTTGCGCGGCTTTCCGCCACCGCCACGATGACCTCACCGAACAATCCGGCGGCGCGCCGCACCACGTCTTCATGCCCGCGCGTGATGGGGTCGAATGTTCCCGGATAAACCACTTTAATCATTTGCAGCCACTCTAACGGGCATGACAAATAGTACACCCATGATAACGAAATTCGCCACGCCCGTTTCCCTCTCTCCTAACTCTCTCCCGCTTGCGGGAGAGAGGGACACAGTCCCGCTACGCGAGTTTCACGTCAACCGTTTACGGGAACGCCCAGTAGTTGATAATGCACCTGCCCTGCCTTGCCCGATTTCATTATCTGCCAAGGCGGCGCGACATCAATCGCAGTTCCTGATTCGACATACAACCTGCCGTTTTCATTCATGCGTTGCGGAAAAACTTCCAGCAGCCTGGGCAGGTAATTGCTATCAAACGGCGGATCCAGAAAAATCACATCGTACCGATTCGCATCATGAAGCGCGAATTTTAGCCCATCTTGGCCTTCTATGAAAACATTAGCGCAGCCCAATTTTTTTGCATTATCCTGCAAGGTGCGAAAAACCGCAGGGTTTTGCTCGACCATCACTACCCGTTCCGCTCCGCGCGAAGCGGCCTCGAACCCCAAAGCGCCGCTGCCGGCGAACAAATCCAGGCAGGTTCGCCCGTAGAGCGTTTGCCCGAGCCAGTTGAACAGCGTCTCGCGCACGCGGTCCGGCGTGGGGCGCAGGCCTTCGGCATCGGGAAAACTGATGACGCGGCTGCGCAGGTCGCCGCCAATTATCCTGACCTTGTTTATCCTGAATCCCTCATTTGAACCACGAAGAGCACGAAGCGCACAAAGAAAATATGTGTTACTCCAAAAATCGGAACTACCTCACCAGTGAGCTTTCAACCCATGAAGAATCTTCGTGATCTATGTGTCCTTCGTGGTGGAGAACCTTTTTGGCTTTATTTTACCGTTGCCTCAGGCGCCCCCACGATCACTGTCGCCATCGCCTGCGGGTTGATGCGGCGTTTGAACGTGTCGCGGACTTGCGCGACGCTGACCTGATCGACCTTGCGCGTGAAATCGTCCAGATAGGTCAGCGGCAAATTGTGGAAGCCGATGACGCCCAGATAATCGAGTATCTTGCGGTTGCTGTCGATGCGCAGCGGAAAGCCGCCGATGATGTTCTGCTTGGCGGCCAGCAATTCCTTTTCCGTCGGGCCTTTGGCGATAAATTCCGCCAGCGTGTTGCGCACCAGTTGCAGCGCTTCATCGGCCTGCGCCTTCTTGGTTTGCAGGCCGATCTGGAACGCGCCCGGCTGTTTCAATGGCATAAAGTAGCTATAGACGCTGTAAGCCAAACCGCGCTTTTCGCGCACCTCATGCATCAGGCGCGACACGAAACCGCCGCCGCCGAGGATATGGTTGCCGACATACAGCGAGAAGTAATCCGGGTCGTTGCGCGCCATGCCCGGCGCGCCGATCAGGATGTGGCTCTGGCTGGCCGGATGGTCGATGCGCTGCTCGCTTGCAGAGATTTGCATCGCAACATCGGGCAGCGTACAGGGTGCGTCTGATAACGGCAATTCCCCGGTGAGCTGCTGCGCGATTGCTTCGGCTTCGGCGCGCGTGATATCGCCCATGATGGCAACCACCGCACCGGCGGCGCGGTAGTGCGCGCCATAAAAAGCGGAGAGGTCTTGCGCGGTAATTTTTTCCACGCTGGCGATTTCACCGGAAACCGGCAGCGCATAAGGGTGCGCGCCGTATATCGCCTTTTGAAAAGCCTTGTCGGCAATGCTTTCCGGCTTGGTCTCGGCCTCTTTCAGTGCGGCAATCACCCGCGCCTTTTCGCGCGCCAGAATCGCCTCGGGGAACAGCGGGCGTTGCAGCACGCGCGCCATGATGCCCAATGCCTTGTCGCGCTGCGCCGCGCTGCTCAATGTGCGCAACGACAAGCTGGCTCTGTCCTGGTCGAAACCGCCGCCGAATTGCGCGCCGATGTCAGCCATGCCGCGCGAGATGTCGTCCTCGCTCAACCCTTCCGCCCCCAAGTCAAGCAAATGATGGGTCAGGTTCGCCACGCCGGATTTGTCTGAGGTATCGAAGCTGCTGCCCGCCGGAATGCCCACCGACACGTCCAGCATCGGAATGTCATGATTCTCCACAAACAGCACTTTCGCGCCGCTGGCGCTCTTCCAGTGCTGGATATTGGGGGTGGCCAATGCGGCTGTCGCAACGCAGCACAGCGCTGCGACGAGGACAAGGTTAACAAGGTAGCGAAAAGAATAAAAACCCGTTCGTGCTGAGCGTAGGGCGTTTCGTGCCCGCAGTCGAAGCATGAAGCCCTTCGACATAACCAGCGACTTGCCCGCTTGCGGGCTTAGTCGAATGGCTAGTAGTTCTATCAAGCTCGGGGCGAACGGTTCTTTTATTACACTGTTAGCGTCCATGCGATGCTCCTTGAAGCGGGTGTTTCGGCTTCCCTGAAAGCGGCTGCGGGTCGAGCACCGCGACGGTCAGGCTGTCGTCCTGCAAAAATTCCTCCGCGGCCTGCCGCACCTGCTCCGCCGTCACCGCCTGGAGTTTTTCAAGCATCACCTGAATCGCGCGATGGGGTAGCCCGATGCTTTCCATCTGCCCGATCTGCATCGCCTGATAAAACAGCGAGTCGAGCTTGTACACCTCGCCCGCCGTCACCTGCGCCTTGACGCGCTGCAATTCTTCTTCGCTCACGCCATCCTTGACCAGTTGCGCGATTTCCCGGCGCAGCGCGGCTTCGACATCATTCACCGTCTTGCCTTCACTGGGCGTGGCCTCCAAAGTAAACAGGCTGGGGCCGCGCGAAGTGGCGTCGTAGCCCGCTCCTGCCCCGCTTGCGACCTGCTGCTCGCGCACCAGGTGCTTATTGAGGCGCGCAGATTCATTGCCGTCCAGCACACCTGCGAGAATCTGCAATGCGTAAGGCTTCCAATCCTGTTCCGGGTTTTGCAGGGTGGGCGCGCGGTAGCTCATCACCAGATGCGGCAACTCGGCGGGGGCTTTCACCACCAGGCGTTTGATGCCGGCCTGCTTGGGCTCGATAAACTTGTGCTGCGGCGCCAACGTGCGCCGGGGAATTGCGCCATAGTGGCGTTGCGCCAGCGCAAACACCTCTTTGGCTTTGACGTCGCCCGCGATAACCAGCGTGGCGTTGTTCGGCGCATACCAGCGGCTGTACCACGCCTTGGCGTCCTCCACCGTGAGCGATTCCAGATCGTTCATCCAGCCGATGATCGGATGCTGGTAGGGATGTTGCTGGTAAGCCGTCGCCATCATTTTTTCGTACAGCAGCGCATGCGCCTCGTCGTCGGTGCGCAGGCGGCGCTCTTCCATGACCACTTTTATTTCCTTTGCAAAATCGGCGGCGGTGAGATTCAGGTTGTGCATCCTGTCCGATTCCAGCTTCATTGCCAGCGGCAATTTCGACTTGTGCAATTGCTGGAAATAGGCGGTGTAGTCATAACTGGTGAAGGCGTTTTCGCGCCCGCCCGCCGCCGCGATGCGCTTGGAAAATTCGCCCGCAGGCACGGTTTTCGTGCCCTTGAACATCAGGTGTTCCAGCACATGCGCGATGCCGGTCACGCCGGTAGGCTCGTCCATGCTGCCCGCCTTGTACCAGATTTGCTGCACCACCACCGGCGCGCGGCGGTCTTCCTGCACGATGACTTTCAACCCGTTCGCCAGCGTGCGTTCGAACACCTCCGCCTGCGCGGCAACCTGAAATCCTGCCAGCAGCAGCGCGATGCAAAATAAATAATGTCTCATGTCCCTAACCCGTAAACGTGTAATCGGCATAAAATGCGTGTGCATTATGCCCCATTTTATTGTGTGAAGTGGCACGGCAAATCTCGTAGGTTATATTCGGCAATGATACGATGACGATTGTTGAGGTGAGGGTTTAAATGATCACAAAAATTATTATCGAAAATTTCAAGAAATTCGAAAGAGCGGAAATAGAACTCGGCCACGACACCATCCTTTTTGTGGGGCAAAACAATGGGGGGAAGACGACGGCCTTACAGGCGTTAAGCTTGTGGAGCTTCCTGGCGCAACAGTGGCAAACCAAAAAAGGGGGTGGAAAAGCCAAAAAACGGACAGGCGCTCCGATTCCAAGAAATGAGGTTTGGGCTGCACCAGTGCGTGAAGCAAGAATGTTGTGGAACAATGGTGACGTAAAAGACAGGGAATCAAAACCGGTAAATATCCGCATTACGGTCTTTGGCGTTAATGGTGAGCCTTGGGAATATGGAATGGAGGCCACCTACTCAAACCAGGAACTCCTGTTTTGCAAGCCAACCATTCCCGGAATTCAACCGCCCAAAGAGGCAGGCAGCGTTTTCCACCTCCCCCCTCTTTCCGGAGTGCAGACTTCGGAAAAAAGAATTGATCTGGGCGCCCAGCTTCGAGTTATCGGAGAGGGAAGACCGGGAGAAATTCTCCGCAATCTGTTGTGGCAGTTACATGAAAATTCGCCAGGGAAATGGAGCGACCTAAAGGAAAGAGTTAGAAACCTGTTCGGCATGGAACTGCTGCCGATACATTACAACGAACTTGCTGACCCGGATATCAATGTTTATTACCGGCCCGTATTGCCGGAAAAGAAAAAAATCAAGACGCCTCTGGAAATCGCGAGTGCGGGCAGCGGTTTTTTACAGTT
The DNA here is from genome assembly GCA_016218475.1 of Nitrosomonadales bacterium. Taxonomy (GTDB): domain Bacteria; phylum Pseudomonadota; class Gammaproteobacteria; order Burkholderiales; family Gallionellaceae; genus Gallionella. Next base: position 5,377 of record JACREB010000133.1, read on the forward strand.
TCTATTGCTGGCCGCCTTCATGTATGTTCACGAGGAATCAATCCTCTTGATTGACGAGCCGGATAGTCATATGCATGTCTTTTTACAGCGCGGCATGTTTGACTGGATTCAAGAGATAGCCAGGAAAAATGGTTCTCAACTGATCATATCCACCCACTCGGAGGTGCTGGTCAATGGTACGACCGATCTGGAGCGTATCACAACCTTCTTTGGCGGATGCCCCAAGAAACCGGCACTTAGAAGCCGCAGCCTTATTCACGCTCTTAGGGAGGTTTCACCTTTGGAGGTAATCAATACCGAGTGGAAGAAGAGGATATTTTTTGCTGAAGGAGAAACAGACCTCCGCGTTCTTAAAGCATGGGCGGATACAATGAAACACCCTATCCTGCCGCTCTTGGACAACATTAATTTTCGCCCCTTAAATACCAACGAAATCGGGACAGCAAAAAAACAATTTACGGCTTTGCAGGAGGTTATAGAGGGCAGGCTGCTGGCTTTCTGCCTGCGTGATGGTGGCGTATCTAGAACGAAAGATTTGCCGCAGGATTTTCACGTTTATTATTGGCATCGCAAGGAAATAGAGAGCTATCTTATTCACCCGGCAGTTTTGATGCGCTTCATTGAGAAGCGCGGTATTCTGCCCCTCTTCCAAAAATCGGCGGAAGACTATCTGAAAGACAACCTGCCACCCAAAGTTTATCGTGATCCAATAAATAAAAGTATTGACGGAAACGGCAGCGATTTTTTGGAAGGTTTTTTCGATATTCTCAGATTGCCAGTCAGCAAGGGGGAATACTGGGAAATCGCCCAAGCTATGAATAAGGATGAAATCCCGCAAGAAGTCCGCGAAGTTTTAGACAGCCTCCACATATTTTTGAAAGACTGAACAATGCCCCCAACGCCATACTGGATGTAGGGAGCTTGCGAACTAATTTAAATCTATTTGCATTTAGAACACATCTTTATGATAAAAAGCTATTGAAAATCAGTCCCGTTTCTTTTGAGGCTCTAAATCTATTTAAATCTATCGTAAAAGCATTATGGCTCTTCATCCCGACTTCCCCGCCTCACCTCACGCCATCCTTGATCCTGAGATTCGCTGGTTTCCGGCGGACGAAGCTTTGCGGGAATCCAGCTTTGAAAAGCTGATGCCGCCGTTGGTACCGGAACTGCGCAAGCAGGTGAAGGCATGGCGCGACGGCGGATAAAGCAATGGTGCGAAGACATCAACCGGGTGCAGCCGGATGTGAGATACGATTTTGTGTACGTGGATCAGGAGAGTTTTGAGAAATACAAACCTGCCAGTTTCCGCGAATTGACCAAGAGTTTTACGGAATACAAATGTTCAGCTTCCTGAAAAAAAAATCACCCGCAGTGCCCGATGAAAAAACCGGCAACGGCTGGATCGCGCGCCTTAAATCCGGCCTGGCGCGCACCGGCAACCAGTTGACCGGCCTGTTCGGGCGCGGCGGAAAGATCGACGACGACCTCTACGAGGAACTGGAAACCATCCTGATCACCGCCGATGTCGGCATGGACGCGACCGACGCGCTGCTCGCCGACTTGCGCCGTTACGTCAAAGAACATCGCTTGGGCGAAGCGGCGCAACTCAGGGAGGCGCTCGCGCACTGCCTGCTCAAACTGCTCAAGCCGCTGGCGCAACCATTGCTCGCCCAAGGTCAAGTAAAGACTCACAAGCCGTTCGTCATCATGATGTGCGGGGTAAACGGCGCGGGCAAGACCACTTCAATCGGCAAACTGGCGAAATACCTGCAATCACAAGGGCTGTCAGTGCTGCTCGCGGCCGGCGACACGTTTCGTGCGGCCGCAAGAGAACAACTGGCGACCTGGGGCGAACGCAACAACGTGACGGTCATCGCGCAACAGGGCGGCGATCCCGCCGCAGTGATTTTCGACGCGGTGCAGGCGGCGCAGGCGCGCAAGATCGACGTGGTGCTGGCCGACACCGCCGGGCGGCTGACCACGCAGGTACACCTGATGGAGGAGATCAAGAAAGTCAAGCGCGTCATCGCCAAGGCGATGCCGGAAACGCCCGAATCACCCGCAGCGCCGCACGAAGTGCTGCTGGTGCTGGATGCCAACACCGGGCAGAACGCGCTGAGTCAGGTCAAAGCATTCGATCAGGCGCTCGGCGTGACCGGGCTGATCCTGACCAAACTGGACGGCACGGCCAAGGGCGGGGTCATCGCCGCCATCGCCAAGGCTCACCCCATCCCGGTGCGTTTCATCGGCGTGGGTGAAGGGCTGGATGATTTAAGGCCGTTCGTCGCGGAAGATTTTATTGCGGCGTTGGTGGGACTGGAAGGGGAGTAGCTCTCGATACGGATGTAGGCAAGGATCGGCATACACCAAAGCGCCGGTTTAGAGCCTATTTCAGTAGGTTTCATACCCCGCGCCGCTTGCCTGCGGGATGCAGTGCAAGGCGCGGGGTATGAAACCTACTGAAATAGGCTCTTAGTCTTACTGTGTCACATAGCGATCAAGGGATGCAGTGCAAGGCAAAATCGGGTGAAAAAGCGGAGTTTACATAGCGTAAATGAGCATTTTGAGCCCGATTTTAACGCCGCAATGCGCCCTTCAGCGCTATGTGA
>JACREB010000130.1 GCA_016218475.1 Nitrosomonadales bacterium
CCATTTACTCGTGCCCGGAGGAAAGTGACAGACCGAGATACGAAGGCCAGCCTCATTTGAAAGCCTTTGCAGCGCGACCTTCCACAAGCGGACCCGATAGCCATTGCTCCCTCCGCAATCAGCGGTAATCAAAAGTCTAGTACTAGTGGCATCAGGGTAGCGTACCCGAGTGCGAGATTCGCGTCATGACCCGGGGCAAGAGCCTTGTGCGGCAATACCGCTCGCAGGGATCTGTGCGGGGGGTGTCGGGCAACCGGCGTTCCTACCGCGACCGGGCTTTGCCCGCCAGATAAAGCTGTCGGGCATAGCACGACCTACGGATTATTGTCTCTTCAAAATGGAAATGGAATTACTCCATGTAAACTCCGCTTTTTCGCCCGATTTTGCCTTGCACTGCATCCCTTGATCGCTTTGTGACACAGTAAGATTAAAACTTCATGTGCGCAATCTTCTGTTTGGACAGCGCCGGGTTCTGCGCGAAGTAGCGTTTGATGCCGTTCAGAATCGCATTGGCAATTTTCATCTGGTAGTCATCGTCGTTCAGGCGCTGCTCTTCGCTGGGGTTGCTGATGAAGGCGGTTTCGACCAGGATGGACGGGATGTCCGGCGATTTCAGCACAGCGAATCCGGCTTGTTCGACCTGGCCGCGATGCAGGTCGTTGATGTCGCCCAGTTCGTGCAGCACATGCCTGGCGAGCTTCATGCTGTCGTTGATGGTGGCGGTCTGCGACAGGTCGAACAGGGTGCGCGCGAGGTAGGGGTCTTTCACCGCGATGTTCACGCCGCCGATCAGATCCGCCTCATTTTCCTTTTTCGCCAGCCAGCGTGCCGCGGCGCTGGTTGCGCCGTGTTCGGAGAGCGCGAATACCGATGAGCCGCGCACATCCGATTTGATGAAGGCATCGGCGTGGATGGAGATGAATAAATCTGAATTTACCTGGCGCGCCTTGGCGACGCGCCCGATAAGCGGGATGAAATAATCGCCGTCGCGTATCAGTACGCCGCGCATATTCGGCGCTTCATCCATCAGTGTTTTCACCTTGCGCGCAATCGCCAGCGTGACGTTTTTTTCGTAAGAGCCTTTTTTACCGCGTGCGCCGGGGTCTTCGCCGCCGTGGCCGGCATCGATTGCGACAATCAGCGTGCGGGCGCGCAGCTCGGGCAAGCTTTGGAGAGCGGGGGCTGGCAGCGGCGAGTCGGTTTTGCCGATGCCCGGTTTCGTGGCCGGCTCAGGTTTTTCTTCAACCGGCGGTTTCTCTGCGACCTGCGTGGTTGCGGCTGGCGCGCTGGCGGCTTCAGAGAGGGGTGTTCTGGGTTTTTCGAGCAAGGCCATCAGCGGATCTATCGGTTGGGCGGGATACACGTCCAGTACCAGGCGATAGCCATAATCGCCGACCGGTTTTAGAACGAAGAGTTGCGGTTTGACTTCGCTCTTCAGGTCGAGCACCAAGCGCACCACGCCGGGTTTGAAACGCCCGACGCGCACGCTGGTGATATAGGGGTCGTTGCTGCCGACCAGTTTGGACAACTCGCCGAGCGTGCTGTTGAGTTCAACATCTTCAAGATCGATGACCAGGCGTTCCGGGTTGCTGATGGTAAACATGTTGTGGCTGATGGCCTGTTTGGATTCGAGCGTCAGGCGCGTGTAATCCTGCGCCGGCCAGACGCGTGCCGAGCCGACGGTAACGGCGGCATGCACCTGCGGAATCCAGCAGAGAATCAAGATTGATGTGAGTTTTACAACTGCTTTAAGCATTGCTTGCCTGTTTCCGTATTGGCATGAATTTCCGCGTTGCGGCCATGTGGCAAAATCTCGAACGTAATCTCGATATCGGCTTGAGGAATCAATCCCTGAGCATTTTCCGGCCATTCGATGAAAAAAATATTCTGCCCATTGAACTCATCGCGGAAGCCGGCCGCTTCCCATTCATCCTCGTCGCGCAGACGATACAGGTCGAAGTGGCGCAAGTCTAACCCGGCGGCATGGTACGGCTCAACCAGTGTGTAGGTTGGGCTTTTTACGCGCCCGCCATAGCCCAGCGCATTCAGCATGCCGCGCACCAGCGTGGTTTTGCCTGCGCCCAAGTCGCCTTGCAGATAAATCACCATGCCGGGTTTGAGCCGCGCGGCAAGGCGTTGCGCCAGCGCGATGGTCGCGTTTTCATCGGGGAGATTGATGCTGATTCGGCTATCATTCGGACTATGCAAAACGAAGTTCCTCGATCGATCGATTACACCGTGTTTGTCGCGCAGATACGCACATGGGCGCATGAACTCGGCTTCCAGGCTGCGGGCATCAGCGACACCGATCTTTCGGCGGCGGAAAACGGCCTGCTGGAATGGCTCGCCCTCGGCTTGCACGGCGAAATGGATTATATGGCAAAACACGGCGCCAAACGCAGCCGTCCGGCGGAGCTGCTGCCCGGCACGCTGCGCGTGATTTCGCTGCGCATGAATTGCGCGCCGCCCGACGCACGCGACGGTTGGCAGGTGTTGGCGGAGGGCGAGCGCGCCTTCATTTCGCGCTATGCGCTGGGGCGCGATTACCACAAGGTGATGCGCAACCGTCTGGCGAAACTGGCCGAGAAAATCCGTGCTGAAGTTTCCGAGTTTGAGGGGTTCAATTTTGAAGGGCGAGCCTTCACCGACAGCGCGCCGGTGCTGGAAGTGGCGCTGGCGCGTAAAGCCGGTTTGGGTTGGCGCGGCAAGCACACCCTGCTGCTGTCGCGCGAACAGGGTTCGCAGTTTTTTCTCGGCGAGATTTATGTGAACCTGCCGCTGCCGGCCGATGAGCCGCGGCAGGAGCATTGCGGAACCTGTACGCGCTGCATCGAGATTTGCCCGACCCGGGCTATCATCGCGCCGTATCGCGTCGATGCGCGCCGCTGCATTTCCTATCTCACCATCGAACTCAAGGGCGGCATTCCCGCCGAGTTGCGCCCGCTGATCGGCAACCGCATCTACGGCTGCGACGATTGCCAGTTGGCTTGCCCGTGGAACGGTTTTGCGCAGGCCAGCGTCGATCCGGATTTCGCCGTGCGCCACGGGCTGGACGATGTGGGGTTGATTGAATTGTTTGCGTGGGATGAAGCCGAATTCCACGGCAAGCTGGCCGGCAGCGCGATCTATCGTATCGGTCACGAGCAGTGGCTGCGCAACATCGCCGTCGCATTGGGCAATGCGCCGAAAAGCGCGGCCATTATCGCAGCATTGCAATTGCGCGCGGAACACTCTTCGGAGATGGTGCGCGAACATGTGGCATGGGCATTGGCGCGGCACGCGGTTTAACTACATCTTTCACTCATGTAGGATGCGTGTGCAATGGCTGCTTAGAGCCTATTTCAGTAGGTTTCATACCCCGCGTTGGGGCTGGGCGCGGATGGATGCAAGGCGCAACGCGCAGCCAATGGTCGCTCCATTGGCAAGCGGCGCAACGCCGCAGACGCCGCGCCCGGACCCAACCCGGAGGGCCGCTTGCCTGCGGGCGCATTGCGGCGTTGCGGCCCGCTTGTGGAGAATGGCTACACGGCGCAGCCCGCGCCTCGCACTGCATCCCGCAGGCAAGCGGCGCGGGGTATGAAACCTACTGAAATAGGCTCTTAGGAGTTAAGCAAAAATAACTTGAACAATTGCGACAATTCCTCTATCGTGGAGATATGAGTGACATGACGACGATAGAAGCAAAATATCAAGCGCTGTCCGGTCGGCTGAATGAAGCCGCGTTGCGCGTGTGGGCGG
>JACREB010000131.1 GCA_016218475.1 Nitrosomonadales bacterium
CCGCCCACACGCGCAACGCGGCTTCATTCAGCCGACCGGACAGCGCTTGATATTTTGCTTCTATCGTCGTCATGTCACTCATATCTCCACGATAGAGGAATTGTCGCAATTGTTCAAGTTATTTTTGCTTAACTCCTTAGTGTAAGGAATACGGCATCCTTTAGCATATGTAATGGAGGCTTGCGACGACATCGCTTATTCAATCATCGATGCCGAAGACACAGTAAAAAAGGGTTATGCCTCCTTCTATGATCTTTTGGATTTTCTTGTATCCTTTGATAAACAGGACACAGTCATAAGAGAAGTGATTAAAGCCGCAAGAAAGAAAAATAGAGAATTCAAGCGAGCCCAACTAAGCTCTCGTGAATTAAATGATATATCGATGCAGATGTTCAGAGTAAAGGCCATTACAGAAATGGTCAGGGCGGCCACTGACGTCTTTGTGGGGAACGTTGATAAAATTATGAATGGCTCTATCGAGCCTGGTTTTGAGTTAATCAGGAATTCTCGGTGCGCTCAGTTATGTAAGGCAGCTAAAGATTTTGATTATCGCTACGGTTTCCAACACAAGGAAGTGCTAAAACTTGAGCTCCAGGGCAATAACTACATAAAGGGCATGATGACAATGCTCTGGCGGGCAATTTCGCAAGATGGCAAACCTGACAACCCTTTCGAACGCTATGTGTTTGGCGAAATTTCTGAAAACTATCGAAGGGTCTATGATGACTCTTCCAAATCAGACTATGCAAAGTACCAGTTACTATGCGATACGATATCAGGCATGACGGAATCATACCTGATAAAGAAACATGACGAATTTAAGTCTCTTAAGAATGATGCCGCATAGACCTCAACCTATAAATTCTATCGATAATCTAAGAGATAGAGTAGATCGGCTATTTAGAACGACGACTAAGCTCTCAAATGGGCAATCTCAACTATCACTAGATTTACCCCTCACGCTGAATCTCGAGAGCGCAATTAACTATCCAACTAAAAGCATAGCGGAGTTCCTAAACTTCATCACCGATGCCTTGCCAGATGGTGATGTATATTTATTTGGGGGTGTACTTCGTGACTTGGCCCTTCTAGGTCAAGAAGGCTTTAATTCTGATATTGATATAGTAGTGGAAGGGAACTGGAGCAACTGCGTTACCTATCTTGAGTCTTTAGGGGCACGTAAGAACAAGTTTGGTGGCTACCGGCTTGAAGTTGCTGGATGGCCGATTGACATATGGAACGCTAAGGAGACTTGGGCAATAAAACAAGGCTTGGTGCAATATAAGAGCATTGCATCCCTCACTGAAACTACTGTGCTGAACTGGGATGCAATTTTAATGAATTGGAGAACAAGGATCTTTGTGTGCCGCAAAAACTACCTTGAAGAGTTAAAGTTACGTTTGCTGGACATCGTACTAGAAGAAAACCCGGATCCTCTTGGGATGGCTGTGCGAGTTCTTAGGCACTTATGTTTGAAAGATGCCGAAAAAGTTACTAAATCAGCCGTCCAATATTTGGCAAATTGCACAAAGACCTACAGTTATGAAGAAATAAAGAGCAGGGAAATTCGCAGTTACGGCAATTCTGTGATTGAACCGCCCTTATATAGATATTTTGAGCACCTCAAGACATATGAAAATCTAGATTTTCATCGTAGGGGTAGTGTTGTAAGCGGTATTCTTAAGAAAGAACTTGGGCTGGTCTAATTGATAACGGTAAACCCCCGGCTATGCCGGGGTGATTCCCGAAGTTTGACATTTCCGGGAGTGTGCTTCACCCCATGCTACAGGGTTGGTTTTGACTTTCACCGATTGCGGTTAGGCTCCTTTGAGGGGCCAGCAATCGTAAAGCCACCGGCTTTGCCGGTGAATACTTACTAGGGTCGGTTGTGGTCATTCAGGGATAAACAAGCAGAATCCAGTTACCATATTTAACCAAGCCGTTGAGCCAGTTATTATCGAGTCTCGAAGGGCTGCTACGTGTCGATTGTTGCCCTTCACACCAAAACTGGATAAACATCCACTATGTGCAACAAAGCAGATATTTGGAATAACTGGCAGCAGCGGATTCCTCTTGCTGCCTACCCATTTATTCCAATTCTAAATTAAAAGTACATTTTCAAGGGCGGGCTATGCCCGCCGAATCAGGCTGTCGGGCGCAGCCCGACCTACAAATTGTTGCACCTTTAAAATGGAAATGGAATTAGACTTACCTCTTGTCGCAGTAATTGTTTGCAGTTTTAACCGTCAACAACAGCGACCTAACGGCGATTACTGCCAGACACAATCTTGTATTCCAGCAGGCGGCATTCGATTGCGCCGTTGAACAACGGGGTGCGCTTCGACGGGGACAGGCGCATCAGTTTCAGGATGGCCTTGTCGGCGGTAAACAGATACGCCGTCCAGCCGCCGAATTTCTTTTTCAGCGCGTCGCCCAGTTTCGGGTATAGCTCGGACAGCTCGTCCAGTTCGCCCATGCGTTCGCCGTAGGGCAGGTTTGCCACCAGCACGCCGTGTTCTGCGGGGGCGGAGATTTCCAGCACATTGGCTTGCTTGAGTTCCGCACATTCCTGCAACCCCGCTTCTTCCAGATTACGCCGCACGGCCTTCAGCGCGTCGCCGTATAAATCGCTGCCGTAAATTTCCAGAAACCTGGGTGGTTGTTGTGCGGCAATGGCACGCTCGCGCATCCCGTGCCATGTTGTTGCTTCGAAGTTTTTCAGTTTCTCGAAGGCAAAACGGCGCGCGATACCGGGCCGGATATTCAGCGACATCTGCGCCGCCTCGATCAGGAACGTGCCGCTGCCGCACATCGGGTCGAGCAGCGGTGTGCCGGGTTGCCAGCCCATCAGGCGCAGGATGCCTGCCGCCAGGTTCTCGCGCAGCGGCGCGATGTTGGTGTGCTGGCGCACACCGCGCTTGAACAGCGCGTCGCCTGAAGTGTCCAGGTACAGCATCAGCTTGTTGTCCTCGATGAACACATGGATGCGCATATCCGGCTCCAGCGTGTCCACGCTCGGGCGCTCGTTGCAGTGTGCGCGAAAACAGTCGCATACGGCATCCTTGACCAGCAGGGTGATGAACTCGATGCTTTTCAGCGGGCAGCGGATCGCCGTGGTGTTCACCCGTATGGTGTGGGCGACATCGAACCAGCGCCGCCATTGCAGATCGAACGCCGCCTTGTAGATATCCTGCTCGTTGCGATATTGCGTTTCCGCGACACGCCATAAAATGCGGCTGGCTATGCGGTTTTCCAGGTTGATGCGGTAGCACAGCGCCCAGTCGCCGGAGAAGGCCACGCCGCCCTCGGCGCGACGCGTATTCTGCGCACCAGATGTTTCAAGGTCGCCGCATAAAATGGCTTCCAAGCCGCGCGGGCAGGGGGCAAAAAAATCAGGCATGCATCAGCCTAACAAAAGCTTTACCACGAAGCGCGCAGAGATCACGAAGACATTTCATAAAGTTGCACCATATTGGAGGTTTACACGCAAGGTAGCCTGTGTTTTTTGGGTAAGCATTCTTTTTCTTCGCGGCCTTCGTGTGCTTCGTGGTCCAAATGCGGAATTTGTAGTCAGAATGGTTTAACTGTTACCAGGATGACGATGGCTGCCAGCAGCAAAACTGGCGCTTCGTTGAACCAGCGATAGAAAACATGGCTGCGCGTGTTCCGGTCGGCGGCGAATTGTTTCAGCAGCCTGCCGCAATAGTAGTGGTAAACGACCAGCAACAGCACCAGGCCCAGCTTGGCATGCAGCCAGCCGCCGCCGATGCCGTAGCCCAGCCACAGCCAGATGCCCGAGCCCAAGGCCAGCCCCGCAATCGGCGTAACGAAGCGGTATAGCTTGCCTTCCATCAGCTTCAGCCGGGCGATTTCGGCAGGCTCGGTCGCCATCGCGTGGTTCACGAAAAGGCGCGGCAAATAGAACAACCCGGCGAACCAGCTCACCACGAAAATGATATGAAATGCCTTAACCCATAACATGACTTATTTCCCTTGATGGGGCGCTTACTTGGAAAGCCGCCGCCGGAACAATACCATCGACATATAAAACCCGAACATGGCATACCCGGACAACACCCCCACATGCAGCAACACATCGGGCGGCAACGCCCCATTCATCAGGGGTCTGGCGATATCCACCGCATGCGACAGCGGCAATATGGCCGACACGGTTTGCCACGCCGGCGGCAGTTGCGCGACCGGAAAAAATACGCCGCATAATAACATCATGGGGGTGATTACCAGCGTGAAGTAGTACATGAAAAAATCGTAGCCCGGCGCCAGCGCGGTCATGATTAAACCGACCGAGGCGAAGCACAGCCCGACCAGCAGCGCCAGCGGAATCAGCCACAATGTCAGCGGCGAGTGCGACAAGCCCAGCAGCCAGATCACCAGCAGCACGGCCATACCGGACAGCAGGCTCTTGCTCGCCGCCCACAGGATTTCCGCCAGCACGACATCGTCCAGCGTGACCGGCGTGTTGAGTATGGCATCCCAGGTGCGCTGTTCATGCATGCGCGAAAAGCCGGAATACAGCGCCTCGAAACTGGCGCTGTTCATGGTGCCGTAGCACACCGTCCCGGCGGCGAGGAACACCATGTAAGAGGTGCCGCCCAGTTCCGGCAGCAGGCTGCCCAAGCCATAGCCCAGCCCCAGCAAATAGATGATCGGATCGGCCAGGTGGCCGAGAATGGAAGTGGCGGCCACTTTCCTCCACACCAGAAAGTGGCGCCGCCAGATCGGGATGAAGCGCAGGCTCAAGCGTGGCAAAGAAAAATGGCTCTTACTCATTTCAACCATCCGTCATTCCGGCGCAGGCCGGAATCCAGTCCGTCAATAATTCCGCGCAGCGGACAAGGCCAATTTGTTGTCCCGCTTCGCGGGCGTTGTTTAGTTTTCTGGATTCCGGCCTGCGCCGGAATGACAAAGTAGAAGTCACTCCCTCAGTTCCCTGCCAGTCAATTTCAAAAACACATCCTCCAGATTCGCCGGGCGATACAGGTAGCGCAACGCGCCGTACCCCTGCAAGTGCGCCAGCAGCGGCTGTGCGTCGCCCACATAGCAGAACGCGGTTTCACCGCTCACCTCGAAGCGCTTCGCGTAATGCGCCGCATGTTCCTGCGCCCACAGCGCCACGCCCTCGCCGAATACTTCCACCACCTGCGGCTCGATGTGCTTGGCGATCAAGCCGTGCGGCGAATCCTGCGCCACGATGCGCCCGTGGTCGAGGATGGCGAGGCGGTGGCACAGGCGCTCGGCCTCGTCCATGAAATGCGTGGTCAGCAACAAGGTCTTGCCCTGTGCGGTCAATTCGCGCAAACGCTGCCAGATGAGATGGCGCGCCTGCGGGTCGAGGCCGGTGGTCGGTTCGTCGAGGAAGATAATGTCCGGGGCGTTCACCAGTGCGCGCGCCAGCGTCAGCCTGCGTTTCATACCGCCGGACAGGGTAGGGATTTTTACGTCGCGTTTTTGCGCGAGATTGGCAAATTCCAGCAGTTCCGGCAAGCGCGCCTCGATGGCCGCATCGCCCAGGCCGAAGTAGCGGCCATACACCAGCAGGTTTTCCGCCACGGTGAAATCCGGGTCGAGGTTGTCCATCTGCGGCACCACGCCCACGCGCAGCCGCGCCTCGCGCGCATGCTGCGGCACGGTATGGCCGAGCAGGCTCAACTCGCCGCTGTCCGGCGCAATCAGGCCGAGCATCAGGCGCAGCGTGGTGGTTTTGCCTGCGCCGTTCGGCCCCAGCAAGCCGAAACATTCGCCCTTCCTGATAGCGAGGCTGACATTATCCACCACGGCTTGCCCGGCGTAGGATTTGTACAGGTTTTTTGCGAAAAGGGCGACGGTCATAAACCTAAGCCGGACAAGCCGGATTTAAAAATGAAAAAACATTATTAATGTGTGTACGCTACGCTTTGCCCAACCTACGTGCTGGCCCCATCAAATTTTCAACCGCTCCACAACATGTCCGTTCTTGAGATGCTGTTCGATGATTTCGTCGAGGTCGCTCTCATCCGCGTAGGTGTACCAAGTGCCTTCGGGGTATACCACGATGACCGGCCCCTTGTCGCAGCGGTTCATGCAGCCTGCCGTGTTGATGCGGATATTGTTCCGGTGTTTGGAAATATCCAGTTCTTTCACCCTGCTCTTCATATAATCACGCGCCTTCTGCGCGCCATGATTATTGCAACATGCGCTGCCGCCCTCACGCTGGTTGGTGCAGAAAAAAACATGCTTGTCATAAAAACCCATGGTCAGGCTCCTGAAATTAAATCCTGCGGAATTATACTTTCCGGGTTCTCCATAAGTGGAATATCAGCAGTAACGGGAAAATCAGCGCAATGGTCTGCGCCAGGCCGTTGTAATTGAGCAAATGCCCGTAATGCCAGTGATAGACGGACATGGCGGCGGCGGGGGTGTTGCTGTCAAACACGAAATTCACGATAACAAAATAGGTTATGGCCGCTGCCGCGCCGGAGCCGATTACAACGGCGCGCGGCAGCCACAACACCGAAAGCAACAGCAGCATTCCCAGCAGCATTCCCAGCATCGCCTCGCCGTTGATCCACAACAGCAGCGCCCAGGACTTCAACAACACCGCCGCAGTAACGAATTTCGCCAGCGCCACTACGCTCAACACTGTCAGCAAGGCGGTGACAATACTGCGCGGCAAGCGCAGCAAGGTCAGCATCAACGCCCCCAGCATCAGCAAGTTCAGTGTGACGGCGCCGCTTTCCCACCAGTCAAACGGGGCGTGCGGCAGCGTGGCAAAAGGCCGGCGCGCCATTTCGCTGATAAACACATTGCCCAACATCGGCAAGGACGGATTGATTTGGCCGAACATCCAGAGGGCGAGCAGGGCGAGGCCGAAGTCCATTTCCTTGCCCTGATGGAAGAAATCGCTTCGCCAGCGCGTCAGGCGGGTAAAAAACCAGGCCCATGATGCGATGCTCACGGCCAGCAAGGCGCCCAGCAGCGCACCCGCGCTGTTGGACAGCAAATCCATATTCGAGCTGATGCGTGCGGGCAAATACATTTGCAAATACTCCATGCCCGCCGACAGCAACGCACCCAGGCAGAGGCTTGCAATCACGCTGGGTAATGCGCCGAAGCGCGCGCGCAACGCTATCCCGGCCAGAAAACCGAAAGGCAAATAAGACAACAAGTTGATGATTGCGTCGAATGCGGTATAAGTGAGCAGCAAGGGCGCACCGAGCACTTCGGCGAAATTCAGGCCCTGCTCGCGCCAGCCTGAAAATGGCGACAGGCTCGCATACACGATGAACAGCGCATAGCCTGACGCCAGCCAGGTGCGCAGCCGGGCGCGGTTTTCAGTGATAAGCAACTCTCTCATACCCTGTGTTTGTATCGCATTGCAAACAATCGTTCAAGTTTAACCTATCCGGCCGGCCGCCTCCGGGCAAAACCGCAAATTTCGGCCTGGAATATCAGGCATCGAGAAAACCCGCACCTGTTTTCCCGCACAAGCAAGCCTCGGGGCAACCGCCCGCAAATGCCGGTTTTCGAGGCCAGTTTTCGAGGTTCCCTGTATTCCGGGGCTTCCTGTATATTGACCATAGATGGAAATACAGAGACACTGCGCGCTGGCTTGGCGGCATAAAGATTCGTTGGCTATCTTCACTGGCCTCTAATCTTACTGTGTCACATAGCGATCAAGGGATGCAGTGCGAGGCAAAATCGGGCGAAAAAGCGGAGTTTACATGTAGTAAATGAGCATTTTGAGCCTGATTTTAACGCCGCAATGCGCCCTTCAGCGCTATGTGACACAGTAAGACTAATTGAAGCACCGCCGGCATTTTTTGATATTCGCACCGGGATATTCGTGCTGGAATTCATTGCGCGGTTAAAGCGAAAATCCGGGTCATTCAGCTCAAGGGAACTGTAATGCTGAAAAATGTTAATCCTTTCTTCGGTAATTCACTTATACCGTCAATTTGCAAAAATAGCGTCTGCCGCTGCTTTGCTGCTGCGCTTTGCGCGGGCGCCTTGTTTTGCATGGCGCAAGCCGCGTTTGCCGTGCCGACAGCCGTCAAAACAGAAGCGCAAGCCACGGACGCTTATACTGGAAGAGTGCAAGCGGAAGGTGTGGCATCAATCGGTGCGGCCGGGCACAATGCGGCACGCCAGGCAGCATTGGGCGATGCGCTGCAAAATGTTGTTGCCTCGGCAGGCGCACAAGCGATTGCCGGCAAGCTTCCCGACACTGCCAATGAGTTCCCGCAAAACCCGGATGCCCATCCGTCCCGGCAAGGCAACCGCTACTCGATACTCCGGGAATGGGAGAGCCAGGGAAAGTACCATGTAATGGTAAGTGCAGAGGTGGTTAAAGGCGAGTTTGACGAAAAGAATGCGGTTCTGATACAACCCCCGAAAAAGAAAATCGCAATAACCCAATTTGACGTTACCAACACGATTCACGTGGACGATATCAACAATATTTATGACGGGTTTCCGGTAGCACTTTCCAACCGCATGGAGGCAAGCGGAAGATTCTTGCCCGCCTACGCCGGACGCCCAATCCCCATGGAAGCGGGCGCGCAGCAACGCGAGGCAATTATTCAAGTTGCCGGGGAAACCGGGGCGCAATTTCTTATTTCCGGAATAATTGTAAATGCGGGGGTAAGCCATGGAAAATGGTTCATGGATGCGCCAAAAAGACATTTTGAGGTCGAGCTTTCCATCTACGATGGGTTTACGGGCGACCGGCTGATGTTGCGCCGTTTGGCCGAGCAAGCCCAGGGCGATGTTATGGTGGGAAACAACAAACCTTTTGGCAGCAGCATTTTTTTTGAAACGGAATTCGGCAAGGCGGCAAACCGGCTGATTGATTCTGCTGTCAAGGAAATTCAAGGGACGCTGGAAAATGTGCCGTTTTCCGCACACATTATCCGCGCTGAAGGGAAAAAGCTGTTTTTTGATGCGGGAAGCGACTCTCTGCTGAAGCCCGGCGACAAGCTTGTCGCCTACGCCATCGATACGCGGGCTCCGGTTGCAGGGCTTCAGGGCTCGATACTTGGCGTTACAGAACGCGCGGCAGATACGGCCACACTGACCCATGTCAACCCGCAATTTTCTATAGGAGAATTACCGGAAGACGCGGAAAAACTCGGAATCAAAGCCGGCAATATTGCCAGGGTTAATTTTGCCGACCAACACGAACTGGCAGCAAAGCGGGTTGCCGCCCGGCAACTTGCCAAGGCACAGCAAGCAGCCAAAGCCGAAACGGAACGTGTGAAAGCGGAGCAGGCCACGCAGGCGGAAGCTGCACGCATCACGGCGGAGCAGGCTGCACTGGCAAAGGCTGCCAGGATCAAAGCGGATAAAAAGGCAGCCTCCGAAGCAAAAGCGGCTAAATTAAAGGCCGAGCAAGCGGCCAAAACGGCCAAGGGCAATGCGGCGCAACAGGCGCGTGCACGTGCATTGGCCGTCAAGCTTAAGGCGGCGCAAAAAGCAAAAGCGCAAGCTGCCGCCAAAGCTGCCCAATTGAAAGACGGGCAAGAAACCGGCACCGAAACCCCACAGGGAAAGCCGGAGCAAAAAGTGCAAATTCAGCCAAAAGCGCATACACCCGCGAATAACAAGGCGCAGCAAACCGCAAATAACGAAGAGGCTGCAGAAGAAAAATCAAAGCGCAAAAAGCTTCCGCCCGGAGAGGAAACGTTAAAAGGAAAACCGAAACCGGCAAAGCCTTGATCGGGTGCAAATAAAAGTGTTGGGAAACTGTCCGTTCGTGGTTAAGTAGTGACTTGGCACAGGGTTATCGTGTTAGTCAATACTTAGTTGTTCCATCAGAGATTGTCGAACCATGAACGGCTTAAAACAGCCCTTCGACAAGGCCTTTAGTCCTGAGCGTAGTCGAAGGGTCAGGGCGAACGGTGGATGTGATTTCGTCCAACACTTTTATTTGCACCCGCCTTGATCAGGCCACGTGTTTGATGTTAAAAATCTTGCTGAAATTGGCGACTTCCAGCACCTGCGACACGACGCCGGAAGTATTGAGCAGCGCAACCGGTTTATTGACTGTCTTGGCGCGTTCATTCAACAGCATCAACATGCCCAGCGCAGAACTATCCAGGTAATCCACCTTGCTCATTTCGACCTCGATTTCGCGTACTGCGGCGTTGTCGAGCAGCGGTATATAGGCATCCTTGAAATCGCGATGCACCTGAAAATCAAAACGACCGGACATGACAATGCGCGCCGAACGGTCATGAACTTGAACATTGATAGCCATGATTACTCCTTTGTTGACAGACTGTTAAACCTTGAAAGTTGCTGCAAAACCGTTAAATGAAATCTGCGCAATATGCGGATTATAGATTAAACCCGGATACTCTTGCTGCCTTGCAATGCGAGATATTCCATGGTGCGGCGTGAAATATTCTGCAACGGCAACACCTCGCACGCGCCGCCTGCCGCGATGGCCTCCTTCGGCATGCCAAAAACCACGCAGCTTGCCTCGTCCTGCGCGATGGTGTGACAACCCGCATTTTTCATTTCCAGCAAGCCTTGCGCGCCGTCCTTGCCCATGCCGGTGAGAATGATGCCGAGCGCGTTCGCGCCGGCCACATTGGCCGCAGAGCGGAACAGCACATCCACGGACGGGCGATGGCGGTTCACCGGCGTGCCCTGGTTCAGTTCGGTCATGTAGTTGGCGCCGCTGCGCTTGAGCAGCAGGTGCGAATGCCCCGGTGCGATGTACGCGTAGCCCGGCAGTATCCGTTCGTTATGCTCCGCTTCCTTGACCGAAATCTTGCACAGGCTGTCCAGGCGATCGGCAAACGATTTGGTAAAGTTTTCCGGCATGTGCTGGGTCACCAGGATACCCGGCATATCGGCGGGAAACCTGGTCAGCACATCTTTAATTGCCTCGGTTCCGCCGGTTGACGCGCCGATGATGATCAGTTTTTCCGTGGAAGAAAATCGTCCCGCGACGCTCGGCAAAATCACATCCGCGGAGAACTTCTCCTGGATTGCGGTCGCGGTGGAAATCTTGCGCACATGCGATTGTGCCGCTGCGCGGATCTTGTCGGTTATCTCGATGGCATATTCCGACATGCCGCGCGCGATGTCCATTTTGGGCTTGGAGACGAAATCCACCGCACCCAGCGCCAGCGCCCGGAAAGTGATGTCGGAGCCGCGTTCGGTCAAGGTGGAAACCATCACCACCGGCATCGGGCGCAAGCGCATCAGCCGTTCCAGGAAATCAATCCCGTCCATCTTGGGCATTTCCACATCCAGCGTCAGCACGTCCGGGTTGAGAGACTTGATCATCTCGCGCGCCACCACCGGGTCGGGAGCGGCCCCCACGCACTCCATATCGTTTTCCCGGTCGATGATCTCCTTCATCACGCTGCGGATCAGCGCGGAATCGTCAATCACCAGCACCCTGATTTTTCGGTTTTCCATGTTGGCTCGTAATCAAATGGTTTTGCTGCATTCGTAACGGGTAGGTTGTGTACGCTACGCTTTGCCCAACCTACGGGAAGACAATTTCCCATTTTTGGTCCCGGCTCGCCCAATCCAGTCTCACCCGAACAATTCCACATCGCCTTCCACTTTTGCGTAATGCAGCCGTGTCACATACTCGGATTCACGGATGATAATCGTATCGTTATGCACCTTCTTCAGTTTTTTTACCCTGACAAGGCCGGTAGTGGGAAAGAAATACACTTTGCGCGGGTAAATATCAAGCAAATCCTGCGCGATAATGGGAATTCTTTCCGTCTTGAGAAACTTCTGCACAAACTCCGCATTGCGCTCCCCGATATTGGCGACGGTAAAACCGCGCAACACCGCGCCGCCGCCGAAGACTTTCGCCTCGAAATTGTTACGGTTCGCGCCCATCTTGATCAACTGGTTAATCAGGATTTCCATCGCATAGGTGCCGTAGCGCGCCGACTCGCCCAGCGGGTTATTCTGATCCTGCCCCGCATCCGGCAACATGAAATGATTCATGCCGCCGACCCCGGTCACCTTGTCGCGTATGCAGGCGCAAACGCAGGAGCCCAGCACCGTGACAAGCAACATATCGCGCGCCGTCGCGTAATATTCACCGGGCAATATTTTGGCCGCTTCGGAATCATGCTGCCGGTCAAAATAAAGATTGGGGGCCAGTACTTCTTCATAGCCATGGCTAGCCATGCGGAGCAACCTTTTCTTGACACGTTGTCCGCTCTCGCAACGCCGCCAGCGCGATCGGATTATTTCTTTGCATGAGGGGCTCCGGGGGGCTTATGCTTTGCCAACTCATACACCGTCTTGCCGCGCAAGCTGAATATATGCCCGGCATTATGAAAACTCTCCGAGTGTCCGGCAAACAACAGGCCATCCGGCTGCAATAAGGGCGCAAACCGTTCCAGTATCTTGAGCTGGGTCGCCTTGTCGAAATAGATCATCACATTGCGGCAGAAGATGGCATCCAGCGGCCCGCGTATATGCCACTCTTCGCCGAGCAGGTTCACTTGACGGAAAGTAATCATCGCCCGCAACTCCGGCCTCACGCGCACAAAACCGGCCTGTGTACCCGTTCCCTTGAGAAAAAAGCGCTTCACCATATCGTCGGAAAGCTTTTCAACCCGCTCGGCCGGATAGACACCCGCTTCCGCCTTCGCGAGCACATTGGTATCCAGGTCGGTAGCGATAATGGTAACGGGCGGAGTGAAGCTGCCAAAGGCATCCACCATCGTCATCGCCATTGTGTACGGTTCCTCTCCGGTCGATGCCGCCGAACACCACAATGAAATAGGATGCCGTCCCTTTTGCTTCAGGGCATGCTCTGCCAGCAACGGAAAATGGTGCGGCTCGCGAAAGAACGAAGTCAGGTTGGTGGTGAGGGCATTTACAAATGCCTCCCACTCGGCATCATCGCTGTTTTTCCCCAGCCTATCCAGATATTGCTGGAAATTATTGATGCCTGTCGCCCGAAGGCGGCGCGCCAGCCGGCTGTATACCATATCCTGTTTGGACGGATTGAGCGAAATACCGGCATGGTCATAGATCAATTGCCGCACCCGCTCGAAATCTTTTACAGTGAAAACAAATTCGCGGTCATGACCACTGCTGTATTGGAGATTTGTGTTCATCCCGGATAATCCATTAGTGCCAAATACCTATGTGGGAGCGGCTTTAGCCGCGATTGCCTCATCCCCTGCACGATCTGTCGCGGCGTAGGAGCGACCTCCAGAGCCCGCCCCGGACTCGATCCGGGGTCGCGATTTAACGGCTCGCGGACTGGAGCCCGCTCCCACGGTGATTGGCGGCGCATCATAATTCTTGTCACGCGGGTGCCCGGCTAAAAGTTTCACAGATTTTGACACCATTTGACTGGTAATCTTACTGTGTCACAAAGCGATCAAGGGATGCAGTGCAAGGCAAAATCGGGCGAAGCGGGTCAAGCAGGGATGGGCGGCTTGCCGTTGCCGCCCAACTCGCAAAAAGCGGAGTTTACATATAGTAAATGAGCATTTTGAGC
>JACREB010000134.1 GCA_016218475.1 Nitrosomonadales bacterium
AATCGAATGGTCAGAAACGGATTGCGATTCCAAATCGCCGGAATAACAGATCAAGCTGTACTCATTATCAATATTAGCTTGTGGCAAAATTACCTTGAAAACAATCGGACAGTAGTGTTCCGCTCCCCTGAATATTGGCGGCACTTGCCTGCGTCCCCCAGCAGGTATCCCGGCACGCCGCGGGTAATCTGCCGGCAGTCTTGCCGGTTGTTTTTGGCGATCGGCAGCAGTTCGACCATGGTAGTCTGGCTCGGGTTGTCCGGTCGGGTTGTCCGGTATTGGGATAACGGGGTGGAAATGATACCATCACGGAACATTTTTCGGAGGCAAGCATGGCCGGGCATAGCAAGTGGGCAAACATTCAACACCGCAAGGGCAAGCAGGATGCCAAGCGCGGCAAAATCTTCACGCGCCTGATCAAGGAGATCACCGTCGCGGCGCGCATGGGCGGCGGCGACCCGGATGGCAACCCGCGCCTGCGCCTGGCGATGGACAAGGCGTATTCCAACAACATGCCCAAGGACAACGTCGAGCGCGCCATCAAGCGCGGCAGCGGCGAACTGGAGGGCGTGGAATATCAGGAACTGCGCTACGAGGGCTACGGCATCAACGGTGCGGCGGTGATGGTGGATTGCATGACCGACAACAAGACCCGCACCGTGGCCGATGTGCGCCATGCCTTCGCCAAAAATGGCGGCAATCTGGGCACCGACGGCTCGGTATCGTTTCTGTTCAAACATTGCGGACAAATGATTTTCGCCCCCGGCACCGACGAGAACGGCCTGATGGAAGTCGCGCTGGATGCCGGTGCGGAAGACATCGTCACCAATGACGACGGTAGCATCGAAGTGATCACCGCGCCGAATGATTTTGTGAATGTGAAGCAGGCGCTGGAAGCGGCAGGCTACAAGCCGGAGTTCGGCGAAGTCATCATGAAGCCGGCCAACGAAGTGATCTTCACCGGCGATGACGCGCTGAAGATGCAGAAACTGCTCGACGCGCTGGAAGACCTGGATGATGTGCAGGAAGTTTATACGACGGCAGTGATCGAGGAATAAAGAAAATGAAGGGAGAAGAGGGAAGGGAGAAGGGTAAAACCTGCGCGCGCCGATGAGCCACCCTTCCCCCTTCCCCCTTCCCTCTTCCCCAATAAGAATTCTAGGTATAGACCCCGGCCTGCGCGTCACCGGTTTCGGAATACTGGACAAAACCGGACAGCAATTGAGTTACATCGCCAGCGGTTGCATCAAGACCCCGGACGGCGAGTTACCCGAGCGGCTGAAGGTCATCCTGAATTCATTGGGCGAAGTAATCGCGCAGCACAAACCCGTTCAGGTGGCGGTGGAAAAAGTGTTCGTCAACGTCAATCCGCAATCCACCCTGTTGCTCGGCCAGGCGCGCGGTGCGGCGATCTGCGCGGCGGTGCTGGCGAATTTGCCGGTAGCCGAATACACCGCGTTGCAGGTCAAACAGGCGGTAGTCGGCAACGGCCACGCGAATAAGGAGCAGGTGCAGGAGATGGTGCAACGCCTGCTGAAATTGTCCGGCACGCCCGGCCCGGATGCGGCGGATGCGCTGGCCTGTGCGATTTGCCATGCGCACGGCGGATTGGGTTTGGGGGCGCTGGCAACCAAGGGTTTTCGGGTGCGCCATGGAAGGCTGATTTAAGGAGGCTGTTTGAAATCGGTGGACTTTTTTTCTGGTGCGGGCGGTTTGACCTGCGGCTTGCAAATGGCTGGGTTTGAATCCATTCTGGGTTCTGATATTCATCCCGTTTATGCGGAAACATTCGCTAAAAACAACCCAAAAACGCATGTGATCACTGACGATATTCGCGAGTTATCCGAACACGATATTCTTGAATTAACGGGTTTGAAGCCGGGTGAATTGGATTTAATTTCGGGTGGGCCGCCCTGCCAGGGATTCTCGATCAATGCGCCTATAAGAACGCTGGATGACCAGCGAAACCATTTGTTCAAGGAGTATCTGCGCATCGCCGACATTCTTCACCCTAAGCCGGACGAGCCGGAACAAAACAGGGTGGAGAGGACAGCATCATGCCTCGGCGATGCGGGCAATTTTGAATGTTCTGCCGATTTACATTCGCCCAAATATTCCCGCAGTTGCGGGTGAGATAAGAGGAGAACCCTTGTGGGTTCAAGCCGTTAAGGCAATTAAATATTCTCACTTTTTTGCCTCTGCTGCAATCAAAATCTTCTCAAAAAATGTAAAGACTTAACTGATAAGATACTAAAGCGATCTTGATCGAAAATGTTCCAGGCCTTGTTTCCTTGGGCAAGGGGACGGTGGTTGATGCTATTTATAAGCATCTGGAAGGCATGGGATACAAAGTTGCCCACAGAATTTTATTTGCGGGCCATTATGGGATTCCCCAAATGCGTTTCAGGACTATTTTTATCGCCCTTCGTGACGGCGGGAAAATCGAGTTTCCCGAACCGACCCATGATGCGCAAGCGGTGGCTAATTTTGCCGGAGCAAAAGAGCTATGTCTGAAAACCCATCCTCTTTTTTCGCAGCATTTGCAGCATCAGACAACCGTATGGGATGCCATGTCAGACTTGCCCGAACTTGTTCCGGGGCAGGCGATGCATGGCGCCGAGTATTCAGTTGAGCCTCAATCGGAATTGCAAGGGATACTGCGGGAAGGTTCGGAAAAAATTTACAACCACGCTTGCGCGAAACTTGGCAAGGCAAACCTCGACAGATTGAAATACATTCCCCAAGGTGGCAGTTGGAGAGATATTCCGCATGAAATGTTGCCGAAAGGTTTGCAGCGTGCGCGCAGGAGCGACCATACCAAGCGTTACGGCAGGCTGCATCCTGACGCGCTTTGTTCGACTATCCTGACAAAATGCGATCCCCATTGGGGCAGCTTTTTTCATCCGACACAGGACAGGGCAATTTCAGTTCGTGAAGCCGCGAGAATTCAGTCTTTCCCGGACAGATATATATTCACGGGTAATCTTACCCAGCAGTTTGAACAGGTAGGGAACGCCGTCCCACCCCTGATGGCGAAAGCTATTGGCGAAAAGATCAAACAAATTATTTCATAAAAAAATGGGCACAAACAATTCCCGTAGTTTGATTGAAGTATTTGGCCATGCGCCCAATGACATCACATCGAAAGCCAGAAAATTCTGGGGCTTGAATGCTTGCCCCTTTATTGGTGTGAACGGCGATTGAAATCCGCGTAAATCTGGCCGCAAGGGCGAATTTTTGCCAAGCGGATAGCAAGAGCAAGAGCGTTTTTATGGGTTGTGCTGGTATGGTAGAACGTGCCGCGCAATAACGCGCTGGCACAGAT
>JACREB010000136.1 GCA_016218475.1 Nitrosomonadales bacterium
GAGCCTATTTCAGTAGGTTTCATACCCCGCGTTGGGGCTGGGCGCGGATGGATGCAAGGCGCAGCGCGCAGCCAATGGTCGTTCCATTGGCAAGCGGTGCAACGCCGCAGACGCCGCGCCCAGCCCCAACCCGGAGGGCCGTTTGCCTGCGGGCGCATTGCGGCGTTGCGGCCTGCTTGTGGAGAATGGCTACACCGCGCAGCCCGCGCCTCGCACCGCATCCCGCAGGCAAACGGCGCGGGGCATGAAACCTACTGAAATAGGCTCTTATTACCTACCCAAGGCCGCGAAGACCCGGTCGCGGATATTCTCCACGCTGCCCACCCCTGGGATATTCACGCACTTTGGCGCTTTTGCATCGCCGGATTTTGCCCATGCGCTGTAGTACTCGACCAGCGGTTTGGTCTGGTCATGGTAAACGGTGAGGCGTTTGAGCACGGTCTCTTCCGCATCGTCCGGGCGCTGCACCAGGTCTTCGCCGGTGACATCGTCTTTGCCCGCCACTTTGGGCGGATTGAACACGATGTGATAGGTGCGGCCGGAAGCAGTATGCACGCGGCGCCCGCTCATGCGTTTGATGATCTCGCTGTCCGCCACGTCGATTTCCACCACGTAGTCGATGGGAATGCCTGCATCCTTCATCGCCTGCGCCTGCGGGATGGTGCGCGGAAAACCGTCGAACAGAAAACCGTTGGCGCAGTCGGCATCCTTGATGCGTTCTTTCACCAGATTGATGATGATCTCGTCGGAGACCAGCCCCCCCGCATCCATCACCTTCTTGGCCGCGATACCGAGCGGAGTGCCCGCCTTGACCGCCGCGCGCAGCATGTCGCCGGTGGAAATTTGCGGGATGCCGTATTTTTCCCTGATGTAATTGGCCTGTGTGCCTTTGCCTGCACCCGGCGCGCCTAGCAGTATCAGTCTCATTTTTGTGTCTCCTCGGGTTGGTCGTAAGAAGCTGGTAGCTCGTAGCTGTTTGTTGGTGTGCTTCGCACATCCTATATGCTAACCCAAAACTTGCTACGCGCTACAAGCTACGCGCTAGTAGTTGCTTCGAAAATTTGTCGTGCCGCGTGTAAATCCTGTTCGGTATCCACACCGGCGGGTGGAGCCTGTCCGGCGATATGCACGCCGATTTTGTAGCCATAATACAGCACGCGCAATTGTTCCAGTGCTTCAAAGTGTTCGATTGCCGTCGGGGCAAGCTGTCCGTAGGCGCGCAAGAAACCGGCACGATAGGCGTAAATGCCGATATGGCGAAGGGCGGGCAAATCTGCGGGTAGTTCCCCCCTTCCGACTTCCCCCCGGAGGGAGGAAGGACAATCGTCTCGCCCTGCGGGCGAGGACAAAACCTTAAACGCATCGCGCGGCCAGGGGATCGGTGCGCGGCTGAAGTACAGCGCGTTGCCCTGCTGGTCGAGCACAGCCTTGACGATGTTGGGGTTGCGCATCGACACTTCGTCGTGAATCGCATGGCACGCCGTGGCAACGGCACATTCCGGATGCTGATGAAGATGTGCGGCGACGGCGCGGATCAGCGCGGGCGGTATCAGCGGTTCGTCGCCCTGCACGTTCACCACGATGGCGTCATCTGGCCAGCCTTGCTGTTCGACAACTTCGGCGATGCGATCCGTGCCGCTGGTATGGCTTTCTTTGGTCAGGCAGGCTTTGAAGCCGTGTTCATGCACCGCGTTGGCAATCGCATGGTGGTCGGTGGCGATCCAGATTTGCTGCGCGCCGCTTTGCGCGGCCTGTTCCGCAACCCTTACCACCATTGGTTTTCCGGCGATGGGCAAAAGCGGTTTGCCGGGCAACCGGGTAGAGGCGTGGCGTGCCGGAATGACGACATGGAAATCAGTCATTAGATTTTTTCGGCTTCTTCCGGGGTCAGTTTGCGCGCTTCGTCGACCAGCATCACCGGAATATCGTCATCGATCTTGAAGGCCAGCCGATCAGCCTTGCAGATCAGTTCCTGCGCGGCCTTCTGGTAGACCAGCGGGGATTTGCACAGCGGGCAAACGAGAATATCAAGCAGTTTTGCATCCATGGGAAGTGATCTTTCGCAGTATGTGGTCGATCAGGGTTATGTCTATTTCGGCATCCACGCGCAACACCCAGTATCGGGCATCGGCGAATGCGGCGCATTTTACCGCATCTTTTTCGGTCAGGAGTATCGCATCGCAACCGGTGAAAGCGAGATCGGTCTCAAGGTAGGGATGATGGTCGGGAAAAGCATGTGGCATAAAGGAAATCCCCATCGCCTGCAAATGTTCGAAGTAGCGTTGCGGATGCCCGATACCGGCGACGGCGTGATTGTTCAGCGCGTGGAAATGATCGGCAGTGGCTGTTTGGGTGGGGTTGAGCAGATTGTAAAAAGTTTTCCCCGATAGGCGCATGGCGTATCGATGATCGTTTTTTACCGTTCGCCCTGAGCTTGTCGAAGGGCATGGGGCAGTATCAGCACGGGCTTCGACAATCTCAGCCTGAACGGAGCTTAATGAGTTTAATGGCATGTCATTGCCGCCGTTCACCACCACAGCATCCACTGTCCGCAAGCGCGATACCGGTTCGCGCAGCGGGCCGGCGGGAAGCATGAAGCCATTGCCGAAGCCGCGTGCGCCATCGACGACCGCGACTTCCACATCGCGCTGCAAGCGGTAGTGCTGCAAGCCGTCGTCGCACAGCACGACATCGCACTGCGGGTGGGCTTGCAAGGCGGCCTGTGCGGCGGCGGCGCGGTCTTTGCCGATCCAGACCGGGCAAAGATTGCGCCGCGCCATCAGCAGCGGTTCGTCGCCCACCTGCTGTGCGTTGCTGTTTGTTTCGACCTGCTGTGGCTGTTGTGCCGCACCGCCGTAGCCGCGGCTGACGATGAGCGGATGCCGGCCGCGCTGGATCAGTTGTTGCGCCAAGGCAAGCGTGAGCGGGGTTTTGCCGGTTCCGCCGACGCTGACGTTGCCGACCACGATGACCGGTACGGCCAACTTTTGGCTGGGCAGGATGCCGCTGCGATACAGCGCGCGGCGCAATGCCACCAGCAGGCGAAACAGCAGGCTAACCGGAAAAAGGATCAGGAGCAGCGGGGTGATGCGGTGCCAGTAATGTTGCAGCCCATGCACGTTAGGGCTTTCGTTACTTCGGCTGGTTCTGCGTGGTGAACGTAATGCGCCCGTATCCCGCCAGCCGTGCCGCTTCCATGACGTTTATAACAGATTGATGCGGCGCTTTGGCATCGGCGTTGATGACGATGGTGGGATCGGCCTGGTCGCCTGCGGCATTTTTCAGGGAGTCCGCCAATGCCGCTACGCCGGCATAAGGCATCCCCCGATTATTGATAGCATAGTGTTCGGAGGCATCCACCGCCACATTGATCGGTTTGGCCGTCGTCACGGACGCTTCGCCGCCAGCCTGCGGCAAATTAATCTGCAACTCGGAAAATTTGGCGTAGCTGGTGGTTACCATCAGAAAAATCAGGATTACCAGCAGCACGTCTATCATCGGGATCAGGTTGATTTCCGGTTCTTCACGAGTGCGTCCGCGCTGGAAATTCATTATCAATCCCTGCGTTGACCGTGTACGATTTCTATCAGCTTGACGGCCTGTTGCTCCATTTCGATGATCAGGCTATCTACCTGGGCGCGGAAATGCCGGTAGAAAATCATGCTGGGTATCGCCACAATCAGGCCGAAAGCCGTGTTGTACAAGGCTACCGATATGCCGTGGGCCAGCGTTGCCGGATTGTTGCCCATCGCGGTTTGAGAACCGAAGATTTCAATCATTCCCACCACCGTGCCAAACAGCCCGAGCAACGGGCTGATGGAAGCGATTGTGCCGAGGGTAGTCAGAAAACGCTCAAGGTCGTGCGCGACTTTCCGCCCCGCTTCCTCGATGGAATCCTTCATTACTTCGGGTGGGCTTTTTATATTCCTGAGCCCGGATGCGAAGATGCTTCCCAGGGGCGAACTTTCGGCAAGCCTGTCCAGCATACCGTCGCTGACGCCGCGCTGCTTCATCTCCTTGATGACTTCTTCCAGCAAAGAGGGGGGAGATACGCGATTCGTGCGCAAGAAAATCGAGCGCTCGACAATCAGGCCGACTGCTATGATGGATGCCAGAATCAAAAACCAGATCGGCCAGCCGGCCGCTTCTACAATTGAAAACACGCGGATTCTCCAAATGTGCTTAAATTTTCGGATAGGCAAGAAATTTTATAAGGGGGCTAAAATTTTTTAGGGCGCAACTGTATCGTGTCGCGCTGACTTGAGCAACATTTCTTGGAAAACATCAGGATTGGCTTCGCAATATTTTGCTAAATGGGCATTTGAAAAGAGTATTTTTGTTTACTCACAAAATCTGTGGGTAACTTTGTGGATAATTTCTGTTGATCCCAGATTGTCCATTAGGCCATAAAACGCCTGTTTTGAATGGGTTTCTAATGGAATCCATTAGAGATTTTCCTTATTTTTCAATGAGGTGTTGTTCTAATGAACAATCTGGGTTGATAGCAATATAACGTGGCGTGACATAAGGGTTTTTGTTACATTGCCTATTTTTTGTGTGTCAATTAATTCGTTAATAAACAATATATTAACGTAAGTTAATGGTTCTATTGCGGGGCGCTGTGGCGGGAGATGGCGGATTTCCTTGTTTTGTGGATTATTTGGAGTTGTCAATATGTATTTAGGCTTATTTTTCGAAGAAAAAAATCGCGTTTTACGCGTCGCGGAACTCAACTTTGCAATCAAGCAGTTGCTGGAAAGCAATGTTCCCTTGTTGTGGGTGCGCGGTGAAATTTCCAATCTGGTGAAGGCCGTTTCCGGTCACTGGTATTTTGTGTTGAAGGACGACCAAGCGCAGGTGCGTTGCGTGATGTTCCGCAACAAGAATCAGTTGCTGGTCAATCCGGTTGCCAATGGTCAGCAGGTTGAAGTCCTTGCCGCCGTCACACTGTACGAGCAGCGCGGCGATTTTCAGTTGACCGTCGAGCAGATGCGCCCGGCAGGGTTGGGCATACTGTATGAACAATTCGAGCGGCTGAAACAATTGCTGCAAAGCGAAGGGTTGTTTGCCGCCGAACGCAAACGCCCTTTGCCCGCATTCCCGAAACGCATCGGAATCATCACTTCGCCGCAGGCCGCCGCGTTGCGCGACGTGCTGGCCACCTTGAAACTGCGGCTGCCGGCTGTCCCGGTGGTGCTGTACCCCGCGCCGGTGCAGGGCGTCGGTAGCGCGGAGAGGATCGCGCAGGCCATCGCGGAAGCCAACCGGCGCACGGAATGCGATGTACTGATCGTCTGCCGGGGCGGCGGCAGCATCGAAGACCTGTGGGCGTTCAACGAAGAAGTTGTCGCACGCGCCATCGCCGCCAGCGAAATTCCCATCGTCAGCGGCATCGGCCATGAGACCGACTTCACCATCGCCGATTTCGTCGCCGACGAACGCGCTCCGACCCCCACCGCCGCCGCGCAGCGCGTCGTGCCGGATCGCCATGCGTTGCTCGGAGGTTTGCGCGACACGGCGCAGCATCTGCAACGTGCGCAGCGCAATCGTTTACAGAACGCCATGCAGGCGGTGGATTATTTACAGCGCCGCCTGGTACACCCGGCGCAGCAGTTGCAGCGCCAGGCGCAACAATTAGACCAACTGCAACAGCGCCTGCGGCGCGCCTTTGCCTATTGCAGGCAGCAGCAACACTGGCAGTGGCAATCGCTGGCGCAGCGTTTGCGTGCCGCGAGCGGCGACCTTGCCCGCCTGTACGACAAACAGGGCAATCTCGCGCAGCGTCTGGCCAAGGCGATGCGTGCGGTGCAGGCTCAACGCGCAGGGCGGGTGGATAGCCTTGCGCGGCACTTGATTCTGCTTGACCCGAAACAGGTGCTGGCGCGTGGCTATAGCCTGGTGCAGGATGCGAACGGCGGCGTGGTGTCGGATGCGGGGCAGGTGGAGGTGGGGGGGGAGTTGCGCATTACTTTTGCGCGGGGTTGGGCGCGAACCGAAGTCAAAGAGAAGGGCTGATTGCAGCATGCAGATTGGATTAGCAGTTTCGCCGCGCACCCGATTTCGGAACGGCATACAATTCATCTTACTGTGTCACAAAGCGATCAAGGGATGCAGTGCAAGGCAAAATCGGGCGAAGTGGGTCAAGCAGGGATGGGCGGCTTGCCGTTGCCGCCCAACTCGCAAAAAGCGGAGTTTACATATAGTAAATGAGCATTTTGAGC
>JACREB010000135.1 GCA_016218475.1 Nitrosomonadales bacterium
GCAGTTGCTCGAATATCGGCATCCACTTGCCGCCTTCCAGTTCGGCGTGCAGGGTGAATACATGGCCGGTATGACACGGTGGGGCGTAGCCCTCTGGTGCGGGAATACCGGCCTCACACCCGCTCCCGCAATCGGCTGGCTACGCCATAACCAGCGACTTGGCGAGCGTTGTTGGCTCGCCTAGTCGAATGGCTAGTGGTTCCTCCAGTAACGTGTCGCGGGTGCGGCCGCTCGCAGAAGGTGTAGCTGTCAGTTGCAGTATGTGCTGCGCGATGTTGTCCAGCGTAATGCCGTCGCGGTTCATCAGTTCGTCCAGCGTCGGCAGGGTGGTGGGCAGTTGCGGGCAGGCGATGATCTCGGCTTGCCAGGTCGGAATAAAGGGATGCGTGCCGCGCGTATCCGAACTGTAGTCGAACCCCATGCGCTGCGTCAGGCGCAACGCGTGGCGGTTCGTCTGCCATCCGGCGGCGGCATGGGCGTGCGGCGCTTCGCCGAAAATTTCCGTATAACGGTCCACCGCGCGCTGCATCTCGCGCCGCGTCCATGCCTCGCCCTTGCCAGCGACATAATCCTGCCAGCGGATATGGTCGTAACAATGAATGCCTGTTTCGAAACCCGCATCGCGCACGCCGCGCATGATTTCCGCGCATTTCCTGCCGATGTCCGGTGCAGGCAACAATGTGCCGTACAGCAAGGTTTTGATGCCGTAATGTTCCAGCACCGAAGTACGCGACACCTTGCCCAGAAAGCCGGGACGAAACACGCGCTTGATGGCGCGCCCGGTGTGATCCGGGCCGAGCGAAAAGAAAAAAGTGGCCTGCGCGTTATGGTGCTGCAACGTTCCAACCAGGCGCGGCACACCTTCGCGCGTGCCGCGATAGGTGTCTACATCGATTTTGAGGGCGAGTTGTTGGGTCATTGTTTATTTTCACCCTCCCTAGCCCTCTCCCGCGAGGGGAGAGGGAATTTGCTCCCTCCCCCTTGATGGGGGAGGGTCGGGGAGAGAACGCAGTCGCCAATTTTTTCGCCCGAATTGAGTCCCATGAACCGGAGACTGTATAGAAGAATGAGCATAATTTTGCGCTTACACGGTTCTAATAAAATCAATCAGTTAGATTGAGGTTCATGGGTAGGGTGATATTCAATCCACCAGGCCGCGCGCTTCCGCTACTTGGCCGCGATACGCGTCAAAAATCTTGCGCAGCGTGTCGGCCATGTTGGTGGTCGGTTTCCAGCCGAGTTCCTCGCAGGTGTTGGTGATTTTCGGCACGCGGTTCTGCACGTCCTGATAACCCTTGCCGTAATAGGCTGCGGACGTGGTTTCGACCAGCTTCACCTTCTTCGCGGAATCGCGGTATTCGGCATATTCGTTGGCCAGCTTGAGCATCATGTCGGCCAGGTCGCGGATCGCGTAATTGTTGGCCGGATTACCGATGTTATAGATTTTGCCGGAGGCGATGCCGCCCTTGTTGGCGATGATTTTCATCAGCGCGTCGATGCCGTCATCGACGTAAGTAAAAGCGCGTTTCTGATGCCCGCCATCCACCAGGCTGATGTTCTCGCCGCGCACGATATGCCCCAGAAATTGCGTCAATACACGCGAGCTGCCTTCCTTCGGCGTATGGATCGAATCCAGCCCGGAACCGATCCAGTTGAACGGACGGAACAGCGTGAAGTTCAGCCCTTCCATGCCGTAGCCCCAGATCACGCGATCCATCAGTTGCTTGGAACAGGAGTAAATCCAGCGCGGCTTATTGATCGGGCCGCAGATCAATTCGGAATTTTCCGGATCGAATTCCTCGTCGTGGCACATGCCGTACACTTCCGAGGTGGACGGGAACACCAGATGTTTTCCGTATTTAACAGCGGCGCGCACGATAGGCAAGTTGGCCTCGAAATCCAGTTCGAACACGCGCAACGGCTGCTTGACATAAGTGGCCGGCGTGGCTATCGCCACCAGCGGCAGGATCACGTCGCACTTGCGGATGTGATACTCCATCCATTCCCTATTGATGGTGATGTCGCCCTCGAAGAAGTGAAAACGCGGCTTGCCGAGCAGATCGGTGATACGCTCTGAATTCATGTCCATGCCATACACTTCCCAGTCGGTAGTGGCGAGGATGCGGTTGGACAAATGGTGGCCGATGAAGCCGTTTACGCCGAGAATCAATACTTTTTTCATTACCATTTCCTTAACGATTAAATTCTTCCGTCATTCCGGCCTGCGCCGGAATGACAAAACCTTAGTTATCCAATTCAAATTTTTCCGTGCCATACTTCGCCGCAAACTCCGCCGCGCTCATCTCGACACCATCCAGCTCGAAGCTCACCACGCGCAGTACGCCGCTGCCGCAGATCGCATAGGCCTTGCCATCTTTCACATAGAACGCGTGTTTCTCGCCCGACACAGTGCAGCCAGTCACCAGCGTCTGCAAAATGCGCATCGGTTTACCCATCAGTTGCGTGGTCGCACCCGGATACGGCGGAGCCACGGCTCGCACCAGATTGTGGATGGTCTGTGAGGACTGCGCCCAGTCGATGATGCCGTCTTCCGCCTTGCGCCCACCGAAATACGCGCCCTTGCTCAAATCCTGCTGCACCGCCTGCACCTTGCCCGCCAGCAATGCGGGAAGCACGCCATGCAGCGCGATCTCTGCCGCAACGGTAACTTTCTGGAAGACCTGCAACGCGGTGTCGTCGGGCAAAATCGGTATCGCCTGCCGCGCCACGATGTCGCCGTTATCCGGCTTCTCGGTCATGTAATGCAGCGTCGCGCCGGTTTCCGTTTCGCCGTGGATTATCGCCCAATTCACCGGCACGCGGCCGCGGTATTTCGGTAGCAGCGAACCGTGCATATTCAACGCGCCCTGTTTGGGAATTTCCAGCAGCTCGCGCTTGAGCATCTCGCGGTAGTAGAACGAAAAAAAGAAATCCGGATGCAACGCGCGAATCTGCTCGACCACTTCCGGCGTATTCGGGTTATCCGGCGTAATCACCGGAATGCCGTGCAACGCCGCCAGTTCCGCCACGCTGTCGAACCAGATGGTTTCTTTCGGGTTATCGCGATGCGTGACCACCAGCGGCACGTCGGCGCCGTGCGCCAATAGAACGGACAAACAACGGACGCCTACGTTATGGTAGGCGAACACAACCGCAGAGCTCATCGCTCGCCACCCGCTTGCAAACCCTTCTCCCTTCCCCCTTCCCCCTTCCCGTCGCCTTCCAGTATCGCCTCGACCAGATAGCGCGGCCTGTGGCGCACCTGCTGGTAGATACGCCCGATGTACTCGCCCAGCAGGCCGATGCCGAACAGCGTGATGCCGATCAGGAAGAACGCAATGGCGAACAGCGTGAACAACCCTTCCGCTTCCGGGCCGATCATCAACCGGCGCACGAACAGGAATACCACGAAAAAGCCGGACAGCAGGGAAATCGCGATGCCCAGCATGGAAAACATCTGCAACGGCACCAGTGAAAAACCGGTCATCAGATCGAAGTTGAGGCGGATCAGGCTGTACAGCGAATACTTTGACTCCCCCGCCGCGCGCTCGTCATGCCCGACCACCACCTCGGCGGGATTGCGTGCAAAGCTGTAGGCCAACGCCGGGATGAAGGTGCTCACCTCGCGGCAGGAATTGACCGCGTCGATGATGCGCCGGTCATAGGCGCGGAACATGCAGCCCTGGTCGGTCATCCTGATGCGCGTGATGCGCTCGCGCAGCCCGTTCATCGCGCGCGAGGCCACATGCCGCCACCAACTGTCGCTACGCTGGCGGCGAATCGAGCCGACGTAATCGTGCCCCTCGTCCATCTTCGCCAGCAGCAGGCCGATGTCCTCCGGCAGATTCTGCAAATCGGCATCCAGCGTGACGACGCGCTGCCCGCGCGACTGCTCGAACGCCGCCATGATCGCCATGTGCTGGCCGAAATTACCGTTGAACAGGATCACCCGCGTCACATCGGGGCGCGCCTGAAATTGCTCGCGCAGGATCGCGGCGGAACGGTCGCGGCTGCCGTCGTTGACGAACAGCACCTCGTAGGAAATGCCGAGCTTGTCCAGCGCCGGATACAGCCGGTCGAATAATACCTGCAAGCCCGGTTCTTCGTTATAGACGGGGATGACAACGGAAAGTTGGGGTGTGCTCATATGGGAATCTCTATAAATTCATTTTCCGGGCGAATCGCGGTGTCGCGTACACGCTCACTCCTCGCCTATCAATCTGATATTCTTACTGTGTCACAAAGCGATCAAGGGATGCAGTGCAAGGCAAAATCGGGCGAAGTGGGTCAAGCAGGGATGGGCGGCTTGCCGTTGCCGCCCAACTCGCAAAAAGCGGAGTTTACATATAGTAAATGAGCATTTTGAGC
>JACREB010000140.1 GCA_016218475.1 Nitrosomonadales bacterium
GCTCAAAATGCTCATTTACTACATGTAAACTCCGCTTTTTGCGAGTTGGGCGGCAACGGCAAGCCGCCCATCCCTGCTTGACCCGCTTCGCCCGATTTTGCCTTGCACTGCATCCCTTGGTCGCTTTGTGACACAGTAAGACTAAATGAGCGGGCAGCAATACTATGGCTTGAGAGCGGCCCGATCTCGCACATTCGGCTGATCCGGGAATTCCGAAGCAAGTTCGCCCCAGTACATGCGCGCCTCGTAGGCAAGATTTTCACCCTCCAACCAGAGCCCGTAGGCAATCCGTTCAGCGGACGTCCCGCTTTTCCCCGGCCTGAGTTTGGCTGCTTGTTCCCTGGTTTCGCTTGAAGCTACCCTGAATTTTGCTTTCGAATTAACAAGCGATCCATCGGAAGTGGTGGTGCTTAAGCTCCACTCATAATAGTCACCGCCGGTCAGCGGGATTTCCTGCGGAAGCGTAAATGTATTTCCCATGACATCCTTGCTGATCAACACCCTGTTTTGGCTATCGATCAATTGGATTTGGTAAGTAAGCCCGGCATCCGGCTCCTTCCAGCTAAACTGCAGCGGATCGGCAAGAGTAATCGAGCCCGATGGCGCGAGGGACTCAAAACTGCGGATTTTTTTGATCCCCCGCATCGTCAGGGTAGCCTGGGCGACATTTTCCGAGCGGATTTTTTTCCCGCTCAACGCGCCGCCGAGCGATGCCTGTTTTGCGGGAGCGGCGCCCTTTACCGCTTGCGGCGATGACGCGTCCACCTGATAGCTTCCCGGGCCGGATAGCTTGTATTCATCGCCTTTCGCAACGTAGATCATCGTCAGCTTTGCGTCTTTGGGCAGATCGATTCTGGCGCCCGATGGAATTGCGGCCAGCAACTTGGCGGGAGATGAGCCGCTGTTGGTTTTGATGGTCACATTGCCGGAAATATCGGAAAC
This sequence comes from Nitrosomonadales bacterium, assembly GCA_016218475.1. Classification (GTDB taxonomy): domain Bacteria; phylum Pseudomonadota; class Gammaproteobacteria; order Burkholderiales; family Gallionellaceae; genus Gallionella. The sequence continues at coordinate 943 of JACREB010000140.1, forward strand.
AAGCGCAACCGTATCGGCAGCATTGGCATGTCCAGAAAAAATGATCGCAAACATCAAGCTCAAACAGGTAGACCAAAAGTTGCATGTTTTCATTTAATTCTCCCTTTTATCTGTGATGCATTAACGCCAAATACTTCGATGGCACTGCGCCCCTTGACCGCTTTTTCTCCGAGTGGCTGAAAACCTGCCGGACATCCAACTGCCTCGAAAACCGCCCTTGAACAGACAATCGGAAACCCGGCTGCCTTGGTCAATCCCTCAATTCTGGAAGCGGTGTTGGTCACATCGCCGATGGCCGAATAATCATGCCTGTCCGATGCGCCAACATGTCCCATTACCGCCATACCGACATGCAAGCCTATGCCGATTTTCAAGGGTGGTGAGCCGCCGGCCTCCGGCGCAGCATTCAGTCGGGCAACGGCTTCGAGCATTGCCTTTGACGCATTCAGCGCGGCAAGGCATGGGTTTTCCAATGAATTGGGCGCTCCGAATACCGCCATGATGCCGTCTCCCATGAAGGATGTGACAGACCCGCCTTCATCGTGAATCGCCTTGACTACCTTTTCATAATACCGGTTCAGGAAAGAAATAACATCTTCCGGCGTCATGTGCTCGCTGATCGATGTGTAGTCACGGATGTCGGCAAACAACACGCAAACTTCGACTCGGGCGCCCCTGGTAGAGGGTGTCAGCGCTCCCGCAACAATCTCCCGCATGATCGCGGGGCTGACATAGCCGGAAAAAGCGAGCTTGAGGCGTCGGCGTTCAGACAGGCGGAGATAGGTTTCCACGCCTTGCCGTCCCGCGATGGAAAGGGTGAGGCTGCCGGCGATTGCCGCGAGAGGAAAAATACTCCCTTTGACCTGAACCAACAATGCCGCGCCAAAAATTGCGGCGACAAGCACAAGCAATATTGCGGCGGCCATGACCGGACGGAGCGGAACGAACCAGAACAAAGACACGACGACAATCAGCAACGCCATTACCGGAACCCCTGCCGGCTTTAGAAGCCCCCCGTTGAGCATCGTTCTCAATGCTTGCGCCTGAACCAGTACTCCAGCCCCCAGCCTGTCGTTTTCCCACGCTGCAAGCGCGACAGGCTGGGCGACGCGGTCGACCCCCGCAATCACGGCGCCAAGAAGCGCAATCTTGCCTTTCAGGGCGTTTTTCAGATCTGCCGAATTACCTGCCCGAGCCTGTTTCAAAACTTCATGCAGCGGCAAGTAAGCAAACCTGCCGCCAATCGAATAGTCGATATAGCCGGTTCCGGGAGAAACACCGAGCAATCTGGCCAGATTACCGGTAAAGGTGGAAACTTCGGTTCCGTCGGTCGCGAGACGTTCATCAAATCGCCTGACCGCTTGATCACGGTCTCTTGGAAAGATTGCCATCCCTGCCCCGGCCTCTCCTGCCGCAGCCATAAAAGCGGGGTATATCGGCCGGGCGGCGCCAAGCTCATCGAAAGTAATCGCAATCTCCAACGGCACAACGCGCCGGGCATTGATTATCGCACCCATCAGCATTTCATCGTGTCCGGGAAGAAAACGATTCACGGATCTGTCCGGCAGGACAATATCGAGACCGATAGCTGAAACTTCGGCGTTCAGTGCGGCATGCAGGAAATCCGCAATATGCCGATGCCAGAGAATGATCGGTTCCTCAAAGGCGCGCGTGCCGGCTTCATCAATGCCGACGATCACAACATCATGGCTCACCGTTCGGGGGTAAATCGCGCGAAGAACGGATGCCTGAAGATCGAAGAAAATATTATCCGGCCTTTGCAGGCCATGGCTCAGGTGTAGCCCGAGGCATAAAGCCGCCGTAACCAGAAATCCGGCGACCCATAAACGCATGGATTTTTTTGCAAACGAATTTTTCGCCTTGTGTTCTGATGTGCCCATAATCGCTGCCTATGGCTTCCTGGCATGGTTCAAAGGCTTGCCCGCCATTCGCTCGGCCATGGCAATGAAACGGTTATCCGATTGGGCAATTTTTCCGAGCATGGCTCTCAGCAATGCGCCTGAAAAACGGGCCTGCAACCCATCACTGGATTTACGCAAACGCTCACCATCGATACATAAAGCCGCAAGGGTTGTGGAAGCCACCACACTGGCAGTACGCATTTGGCTTGCCTTATCAAGGTAAGCCAACTCACCAAAACAGCTTCCCGGCTTCATGCGATTAATTTTCACATCGCCCTTCAGCACATCAGCTTCTCCGATAATGATGACATAAAAACTTGAGCCCACCTCTCCTTCAGAGACAATCGGCTCACCCGGTTTGTAGCGTATCCAATTGCTGATTTGAACAGTTTCCCAAAGCTCCTTCTGGTCAAACTCGCGGAAAAACTCAAGCTTGGACAGCGATGCATATTTGGAGCTGTCGCTGGCAATCTCCTTGTTGCGCGACGCTGATAACGCCCCCGCGAGATCGTCGCCGAACACCTTCCATTCGCCGTAACGCCGTGCCGGATCGCGCGCAACCGCCCGCAATACAACTTCCGAGAGCCTTGCCGGAATATCTTTTCGCCACTCGGATAGCGGAGGAGGATCAACATAAAGTTTCTGATAGATCAGGCTCTCGGATGTTGCGCCAGTGAATGGAAGATGGCCGGTGAGCAACTGATAGGCCATCAACCCGGTGGCATAGATGTCGAACTGGACGCTGGGGGAGGCATTTTTGAATTGCTCGGGAGGCACGTAATCCAATGTTCCAACGCCGAGCACCTGCGTATCTTCACCGCTGGACTGGTAACAGGCTCCAAAATCTGAAACCTTGATGTCGCCATTTTCGTTGAGAAGAATGTTGCCGGGCTTTATATCTCGGTGCAATACGCCGATGGAGTACACATACTCAAGCGCCTTGCACACCTTGAATATAATCTCGACCACCCGCCCGACAGGCAGCAGCGTGTCCGGCTGCGTAAAGGGCTTCAGCGTCCCGCCGGAAAGATATTCCATGACAATATACCCGCCCGCTTTTATCAGCCCCGCTTCATAGGTATCGACAATAAACGGGTGTTTGAGCTGGCCGGACAGCCGGATTTCGTTCATCCAGAGTTTGTGCGATTTTCCGCCTGCACTCTCCGAGTCATCCAGATGCGCAATTTTAATGGCCACTTGCCGTTCTCCGAATTGATCGTATGCGAGATAGACAACACCGCATCCGCCCTTCCCGATCGTCTTCAATATCTTGTAACGTGCGCTCAATTCCTCCGCAACGGACAGGTCGGAAAATTGGTCGGGTGATGTTTCTGTTGACGTCATGGCGGGGAAATTTTACAGCATCATGCGAAAATTATTGAGCTTTACATAAATGAAGACGGCGTGCAAAACCAAAAGACTCGTCATTCCGGCGTAGGCCGGAATCCAGTTTGTCATATAGCTCCGCGTAGCGGACAAAGCCGTACTTCTGGGGTTGTCCCACTTCGTGGGGATTTGATAACTGCCTGGATTCCGGCCTCCGCCGGAATGACGGATGCCATATATGCCTCTGTCATGAATTAAGTAAAGATCAATAATCTTACTGTGTCACAAAGCGCTGAAGGGCGCATTGCGGCGTTAAAATCTGGCTCAAAATGCTCATTTACTACATGTAAACTCCGCTTTTTGCGAGTTGGGCGGCAACGGCAAGCCGCCCATCCCTGCTTGACCCGCTTCGCCCGATTTTTCCTTGCACTGCATCCCTTGATCGCTTTGTGACACAGTAAGAATAAGCACGGTTCATTCTATTGATCCGGCCAGATTATGTTTGAAGTCCGTTCGCATTGAGCTTGTCGAAATGTGGATGTGCATCGACAGGCTCAGCCCGAACGGAGTTAACCTAAGCCGGACGAGCCGGAACCAAAATGTAGGTCGGGCTCAGCCCGACATGGTGGGCCGCTTCGACAGGCTCAGGACAGGCAAAGCCCACCCTACGGATGCTATTTGATGAGGGTTATATTTCCAGCAACAGCGCCTTGAAGCCGGCCTGCTGAAAATGGATATCAGCCGCCAATGCGGCCTAAATACCGCGCTGCCGCATGACTACAAAAGACATGCAATCCGTCAGGCTCCACTCTTTGTCCGTCCGCCCGCGAAAAAGCTCAAATGCTTCAACGAACAATTCATCCTGCAAGGGAACAATTTTCACATCGGGGTCGTTTTCCAGCATCTCGATAATGGAAACAGCCGCTCCGCGATAAGAAGCTTTTGCCAGCGCCACACCGATTTCAAGCAACACGGCACGCGTGGTGACAATGGCTGAGCCCGTGTCGAGAAAAACCTCCTTCTCTGACACCGGTTCTGGCATCAGTTGCCATGCCCATAAAGATTTTTCTCAAACGTAGCCGAAAAATCAGGTGGTGCATCAATAGAAAGTTTTTGCGCGCCCTCCAGAAAAGACATCGGCTTCTCCTTGGCCTGCCGCGCCTCGCTCTCCATCAGCACAATCACTTCTACCCTGCTACCCGGCTTAAGTTCCGAGTTTTGCAGATGAATGGTGTGGTTTTTATCAACCACCATTTGTTGGCGGACTGCCAACGTCATAATTGAACTCCTTGGCTAATTTTTTCGCATCATGCCCCAAGAAGATAACAATGGACATATCCGGTTTGCGTTCAACCCGGATTGTTCATCAGGCCAGATACAGCGTGATTTACTGGTATCCGTTCGCCCTGAGCTTGTTTCTACAGCGCATGTGGTTCGACAGGCTCACCACGAACGGCCTAATGGACATATCCGGTTTGCGTTCAAGCCGCAAAGCGATCTGAAGCGGGTGTTCCGCGTTGTAGGCGATCAATACTTGCGCACCTCGAACAGGTATTCGCCGCCTGCCATGTGCCCGGCGCTTACCGAAGCGCCATACAGCGGTACTTGCGGGATGCCATCCTTGGCTACGCCCTCCTTCACCGCATCAAACACGTCAATGCCGTTCTTGTACTGTTCGACCTTGCCGATCTTGTCCATCAAATGCCAGGAAAATACCGAGTGACCATCCTTGCCTTCATCCAGTACAGGCTCTTCGCCACCGGACGACATCACTACAACCGAACGCTTGCCGAGAATCTCCTGGACATTTTTCCCCATGGTGCCGGGAGCCTGCTCGCTGGCCAACGTGCCGGAGAAGCAACTATCCGACACGAGGATCATCTGTTTCGCGGGGATGTTCGTTAACAGCCTGCTGATGTCCGCATTTGAAATCCATTTGCTCGGGTCTTTGGACGACCCATCGCTCGGTATCCAATAACCGGTCTTGGTGTCTTCCGTCTGATAGCCGTGTCCGGCGTAATAAACCATCACACTGTCCCTCGATCCGGTTTCATCGGATATCTTGTTCAGGGCGCGGACAATGTCGGCGCGCGATCCGTTGCGCACCATGAGCACGTCATAACCCATCTTGTCCTTGAGCATTTGTCCGACACCGTCGGCATCGTTGGCCGCGCCATTCAAGGATGGGATGCCCGGATCCTGGTAGGCATTGATGCCGATCACGACCGCCACCTTGCGCTGAATGGCGGGCAGGAACGAAGTGACCGGAGTCATCACCGGCACACGGATGCGGGGCATCACCTCGATCAAAGCATTGGCTATCGCCGCGGACGGCGGCCTGATACAAACATCCCCGCTGCCCGGACCGCACGGCCTCAAGTCTGCCGCTTTGGGATCCGCCTTCAGGATGTTCAGTGCGGGTTTAAGTATTTCAACCTTGAACTCGTGGCGGGCAAACATGGCTGCCTGAACCCGCTCTTTTGCCATCGAAGCCAGCGACATTCCGCCAAATGTTTCGATTATCCTGCTGTCGCTGCTGCGCTTGGCATCTTTGAATTCCGTTTCTTTCCTGTCCGCTTCCGCTTTCAGAGATGCCACGCGTTTTTCCGCTGCGGCACGCGCTTCGGGCGTTTGTGCCTGCTTGGCTTCCAATTCGGCTTTTTTGAGCTCGGCTTTCGCTGCCGAGGCTTCGGCCTTTTTGCTCGTCGCCCTTTGGGTATAGCCGGACTGCACCGACCTGGCTTCCTCATTGTCACGCTTCGCTTCACGCTCGGCTTTTTCCACTTCCGCTTCGGCATGTTTCACTTCGGCTTCTTTGTGCCTGGCTTCGGCAGATTTCTTCTCGTCGACACCTTTGGCTTTCTTCACATCCGCATCGGTTTTCTTCACCTCCGCTTCCGCTTTCTTCACCTCCGCTTCGGCTTTTTTGTCTTCCACGTCTTTCTTGTCTTCGGCTTTGTTCGAATTCTTCGCCTTGACTTCGGCCACCTTCACTTCAGCCTCGGCTTTTTTAGCCTCGGCATCGGCCTTCCTGGCCTCCGCTTCGGTCACCTTTACCTCGGCCTTCGCTTTTCCTTCCGGATCATGGGCGCTCTTCACATCGACCTCGGCTTTTTTGGCTTCGGCATCGGCTTTTTTGGCTTCGGCATCGGCTTTTTTGGCTTCGGCCACTTGTTTTGCGACGGGAGAATTCGAACTCTTGGCCTCGGCATCCGCCAGCCTGGCTTCAGCATCGGCCTGTTTGGCTTCCGCATCCGCTTTTTTCGCCTCTGCTGCAGCCAGCTTCGTCTCGGCAGCGGCCTTGGCGGCAGGGTCTTTGGCAGATTTTGCTTCTACTTCGGCTTTTTTGATTTCGGCTTCCACTTTTTTGGCTTCGATCTCGGCTTTCTTGGCTTCTACAGCCGCTTTAGCTTCGGGCGAACCGCTTGTTTTGGCTTCGGCTTCCGCTTGTTTCAGCTCGGTTTCCGCTTTCCTGGCATCCGCTTCAGCCTTCTTCATCTCGGCCTTCTTCGCTTCGGTTTCTACTGCGGCCTTCTTCTTTTCGGCGGCCACCTTGGCTTCGGGTGTTTTTGCGCCCCTAGCTTCGGCTTCGGCCAGCTTCGTCTCGGCAACGGCCTTGTCCACTTCGCCTTCCGCGCGTTTCGCCTCGGCGATGGCCTTGCGTGTTTCGGCGCGTATTTTTTCCTGCGGTGATTTGGCGGATTTCACTTCGGCTTCAGCCGCGCGAAGTTCCGCTTCCGCCTCGCGTATCTTCGCATCGGCGCGCTTCGCATCTGCTTCGCTCGACTTGGCATCCGCATGTTGGCGTGCGGCTTCTTTTTCTTTGGGTGTCTTGGCTTCTTTTTCGTGCTTTTCCGCTTTCTCCGCTTCGTCATCCGCCTTGCGCGCTTCTTTTCTGGCTTCGCCTACTTCTTTACCTATGCCACTCGTAGTGCCGTAGGTGATTTTGCCGGTCGCGCCGGGTGTTTTGGTCGTATCGATCACGAGATTGCCGGGGCCGGGTGGCGAACTGGCGCACAGGCTCGGGTTGATGAGGCATATTTGTGTCTCCTGCGATGGTGTCAGTTGTGATGTAAAAGTGCCGCTGACCCCCCAATAAGGATCGTCCCATGTTCCGCTGATTACGCGGGTTGCCGGATCGAAGGAGCCGTACCATGAAACGCCGCCCGCACTCGTGCCGGACAGGGAACCGTTGGCCAGCAGTATTCCTGTCCCGGTGCCGCCGCCGGGGATACCGTTGGTGACACCGGAATCCGACTCTGTAATCGCTCCGCTGGCCGAGATTGTCATCAACCATGTCCCGCTCCCTGTGCCCCCGCTGGTAGCCTTCCAGGTGCCGGAAAAAGTGCCTGCGGCGAAGGCCAGGCTAGTCGATGCCGACTGCTGCCCTGTAAAAGTGCCGTCTTCTGCTGTGTTAAGATTCATCCACGTTCCGCTTGTTATGCCGGTAGCTGGGTCGACGGAACCCCACACTCTTGTCTTGGTGCCGTTAGAATTTGTGACTACCATCCTGGCGGAGCCATCTGCAGCCAATTTTGCCGAGCAGGTTTCGCCGACTGTTGCACATGCGATCCATCCGCTGGACGAGACCGTAAACGTATGTGTTGACCCGCCGCTACCGCTGGATGTGACGGAATAAACCCCTGCGGCGTTTGTCAGGTTGACCGATGCGGCGGGTGCGGTGTTCGTGCCGGTTCTCGTCACGCTCGATCCGGTTATCGAGGTGCCGGGTTGTTCTGCTATTGCTATGCCGGTTGAATCCCGTACACCGGTAGCCGTAATACCAACGGTGCCGGTACCCGCGTTGATGCTTCCGAGCGTGGCTATCGGCCCCCATAATCCCGCCGGCGATCCAAGATCAAAATGCTGCGCCGTGATACTCACATTGCCATTGGCGGTATCTATCGAAGCGCCATTATAAATAGTGGTGCCACCTGTCGTGCTGATGGTGAGGTTGCCGGAGGATGTATAGATGCCGCCTTCAATGAAAAGACCACCACCCCCGATCAAGCTCACATTGAGGCCATTTCCAAACCCGTTGTCAACGGAGTCAATCACGCTGGCCGAGTCGATATTAATATCGCCGCCGGCATTCAAGGTGAGCGTGGGGGCAGCCACAGCAGTGCTTTTTAATATCTGTGCGCCCGCCATTATGATATTGCCGGTGGCGATAATGTTGACGTTTGTGCCGGCATTCAGCGTCGTATTAATCGTGGCATCGGTTACGGTTGCGCCGTTAAGCGCAGTGCCAATCGTCGCATTGACCGGATCGAGCAACCAGGTGCCCGCCGCGCCATTCAACGCGGCGGCATCGATCCTGATGCCCGCCACTTCGAGGTAATGGCCGGAAGTTTCGATCAGTCCGCCATTGCCCGACTGCGCGCCGCCCCTCGCCGAAAAACTGCCGTAAGCATGGGTGGTGTTATCCGACCAGGCGATGATCTTGCCACCGCTGCCGCTCAATGTGGCATCCACCTTGAGGGTTGCGCCCTGCGCGATGCTGGTCGTAAAGGCGTTCTGCACCGCCGCATTCTTGCCCTGATAATCGCCGCCCACCAAGATTGTTCCGCCGCCCGCCGTGCCGGACGCATCGAGCCTGGCGGTATCGGTCAGCGCGACAGTGTTGCCCAGCACTTGGATGTTGCCGCCCGAGCCGTTGCCGCCGGTGGCTCCCACGATGCCCGCCACGGTTGTGTTGCCGGTCGCGCCGGATAAGAGAGTGATGTTGCCGCCGGTTGCGCCGTTCGCGGTGGTGGAGCTGCCTTGCGCAAGATCGACCGATTGGGTCGCGGAAAGCACGATGTTGCCCTGCGTGTCCACGCCGACGCTGTCGGCACTGACGATGCCTTGTTGCTGGACCAGCGCGCCGTAGATGTTGATTGAGCCGCCTTGAGCGGTCACCTGGCCGAGGTTCAGCGCCTGGCCGCCCGCCGTCACCGTGACGCTCACGTGCGGCGTGAAGCTGTTTACCATGCTGACGCTGTTGCCCGCCGCCAGCACTACTTCGCCTTGCGGCGTGGTGATCACACCTTCGTTGGTGACGTTGTTGCCGATCAGATACACGCTGCCGCCGAACGGGGTGGTGATCTGGCCTTGGTTGACCACCGACGTCCCGTTATTGCCGTTGAACTTGAGGTTGTTCGCCAGAAAATCCGCGTTGGTGATGTTGAGCGTGGAAGCGATCAGGCGGTGTACGTCAATGACCGAGCCCGCGCCGAACATGATGCCGTTCGGGTTGATCAGAAATACCTGGCCGTTGGATCTCAGGGTGCCCAGAATTTGGCTGGCATCAGACCCGGTCACGCGGTTGAGCACGGAAGACTGCGCGGACTGCTGGTTGAATTGGGTGGTCTGGCCCTGGCCGATGCTGAACTGCTGCCAATTCAGGATCGCGCCCGGCGTGTTGGTGACGGTCGTAGTGTTGCCGTTGTTCACGACAGTGGCTGCGCCATTGACGACGACCGGGCCGACCGGGTTCGCCATCGCCAGCGTAGAAAAACACGCGGTAATTGTGAGAGCAAGTATTTTAAGGCGAAAGGCGTGTTTCGATTGGCAAGGCTGTGCCAATTGACAAGGCCAGAGAATTTTTTGAGTGGTTTTCATTTTATTCAGGCTCCAATAAATTCAATGGACTCGAATCAGAATGTGACAGACAACGCTATGTTGCCGAACGCGTCGCCCCGGTACACGGTGAGCGGGGCAGAGCCCACTTGTTTGCGCGCCCAGCCGACATCGAGTTTCAGATTGAAGTCTTTCATGAAAGTCGAACGGCAACCGAGACCCAGCCCGTCTATGTTGGTTCTCCGGCTCATGCCGGCGAGCAGCGGTTTATCGTTCAGCGACACGCTGCCATAATCCCAGAACACCAGCGCGCGCAGGCTGCTCTCCTGCATGTTCATATATTTGTTCAGATCGGGCGTGTACAGCTCGAAATTGGCCGTATAGCCTTCATCCCCCGAGATGATGCGTTCCGGGTAGCCTCGCACCGACGCTGTCGCGCCACCCGCGCCAAACTGTTCGGAAGGCAGCAGCAAATCTCTTGTAAATTGGCCGTTGACGGCCACCCTCGCCTGCCAGTCTTCCGGCAAGGCGAAGCCGCCAGAGCCATTGATCCGCAATATATTCCAATTGGTGCCCGGGAATATCGTACTGGCGCCGCCGCTGGCGGGAATGCGGGCTCCGAGCCCGGTAGTCTGGTTGTAGTAATCGTTGGTGGCGCCATGCGGCCCGCCCCTTATATTGGTAACGAACGCGACACTTCCGTTGCCCTGGAATTCGGGGCGCGCCACTTGCGCATAGTAGGTCAGGCTGACCGGTATTTCGGTAATGGGTGTCACCAAAAGACTGGCAATGCTTTGCGAATCCTTATAGTCGGCCCCGAAAATCAGCTTGTGCCGGATATCGCCCATGCTGGCGAGCGCGTAATTCAACCTTGCGCCGAATACCGTGCCTTTGCCGGAAAAATACAGGTTGACGTTTTGGCCGGAGGATGAAGAGTAAGCCGCGATCAAGTCAACCGATAAACCCTGCCCGTAAAACGGAATGTGGTAACCGAGGCTGAAGCTGTACACTTTATCCAGGTAATCCGCCGACCCGTTGTATTGCAACGCCAACGCATGGTCGCGGTCGAACAGGTTGGCATTCTGGTAGGTCAACCCCACTTTGTTAAAGCCGGTAGCGGAGCTGCCCGTGTTGTCGTAGGTTGCGACGAACTTCGATATACGGTCTTCCGTAACATCGATGCGGGTGTTTATGTCGCCCAATTGCGCGCCGGGCCGGATGTTTACCGCAACTTGTTTGGCCGAGTTTTCATTGGCCAATGCGATAGCGGCTTCAAGCTCGTTCGCGTTGATGCTCTTGCCCATTTGCAGCGGCGGCAGGCTGGCGCGGATGTTGTCCGCGTCGTAAGCGACATTGCCTTTCACATCTATGGAGATAATCTTGTCTTCCACGACCTTCAGGACAACCTTGCCTTTGGTGATGGTCTGTACCGGCGGGATCACCTGTACTATCGAATAGCCCGCATCGTGATAAAGGGTGCGCAACGCTTCGGCGGCCTTGTTTACATCTGCCATGTCGCGGCCTTTTCCGATGAAAGGCGCAAGGGTTCTTTGGATTTCGTCATCCGATAGCGACAGCAAGGTGTCGCCTTCGACCGAGAATTCGGAAATATCGAATTTAACCGGTTCGGCCATGGCCGGGTGGGCTGAAAACAATTGAACCGCAACCGCCACAATCAAAAACACGCGCTTGGACATTTCCCCACCTCTTTTGTATTATTTTATAGCAACCTCTGACTAAAAAATCCACGTTTCATCTTAAGCCGATAACCATCCGGCCCAACCGCAGAATTGAGTGATAAACCTCAATCTGTTCGGGGTATTATAAACCGGAAAGGCACAACCATTATTGCATATGGGTTTTAGCGCCGTTTCTGCTGTCAAAATTCCTGGCTGCTACAGTCACCATTACCACTTCCGAATCGCAGAGAATACTACCCCCCCCCCCCCCGAAAGTCAATATGTGTCAATCAACCATCCAAACCAAAATATCCACACAGAACCCGCACAGCGTAATGGCCTTGCCGTACAACGGATAGGATGTTATTGCTGTTTCAATGATTGGGAAGTAATTTGATTTTTTTGACAAGAAACAGGTTTATACTTTCGGAACGCAAGCAAAAAGGCTCGCAGGATAAGGAGGGCGTTCATGTCGCAACAGAATTCGGGCGAAAGCATCTGTTATATTCGCCCGGTATCCGTTCCCGGCACCGAGCTTCTCATCGTGAACAATTCAACCAAAATTGTTACCTCCAAGAGAAATTTGCCGAGGCGGTAAGTCTCGATGAACTCGTGGCGCTGACGGGCCTCAGCCGGTACCATCTGGTGCGGACTTTCGCCAAACAGGTCGGCATGGCCCCGCATACCTACCAGATCAATGTCCGCATGGCGAGAGCCCGCATACTGTTAGGGAGTTGGAAATTACTAAAGTACCACTTATAATGCTTTCATCTTGCAAAGATGGAGGCGCTGCTTATGAAGACAACGACCTTGGAACGGAATGGGGTGTCCACGGAAATGGTGAGTTTGATTTCGCGTTTGGTTGA
>JACREB010000139.1 GCA_016218475.1 Nitrosomonadales bacterium
GCACGACCAAGCCACGCTCGCTGCCGATGGCGACGCCGATGTCGAAGTAGCCGTGATAGATGATGTCGCTGCCGTCCACCGAGGCGTTGACGATGGGGAATTTTTGCAACGCCAGCACTGCCGCCTTGACGAAAAACGAGGAAAAACCGAGCTTGATACCGTGCTTCTTCTCGAACGCATCCTTGTAGCAGTTGCGCAGATCCATCACCGGCTGCATGTTGACTTCGTTGAAGGTGGTCAGAATCGCGGCATTCTGTTGCGATTGCAGCAGGCGCTCGGCGATGCGCTGGCGGATGCGCGTCATCGGCACTCGCTGTTCGACTCTGCCGCCAGTGATGGATTGCTGGGATGGAGGAATTGTCGCGCTTCTACCCTCTCCCCCGCCCTCCCCCTGCAAGGGGGAGGGAGTAGATTTAATCTGCTGCATGGCGTTCAGCACGTCACCCTTGGTAACACGGCCACTGCGCCCACTGCCTTGCAAGCTGCCCGCATCGATCTCATGCTCGTGCGCCAGCTTGCGCACCGAGGGCGTGACGGCAGGAGCTTGTTTTTTCTCCCCCTCTCCCCCACCCTCCCCCGCGAGGGGGGAGGGAGTAATTTTGGCCACCGCTTGGGTGTCGATCTGCGCGATCACTTCCTCGCCAGCCACTTTTTCGCCATTGCCCTTGATGATTCTGGTCAGCACACCGGACTTGCTCGCGGGCAGTTCCAGCACCACTTTATCGGTCTCGACATCGATCAGGTTCTCGCCTTCGGCAACCGCCTCGCCCACCTGTTTGTGCCAGGTCAGCAGCGTAGCTTCGGAAACGGATTCGGAAAGCTGCGGAACCCTGACTTCGATAATATGGCCTTCAATGATGCTCATGGTGTATGGCTCCCGGATTAGGTTTATTGTCGAGATCGTCGCGGGAGGCCGCTGCGATCACCGCTTTCTGTTGTTCGCTGTGTACCGCCAGATAGCCCGCCGCAGGTGCGGCGGATGACGGGCGCAACGCGTAATCGAGGCGCATGCCCTCGCGCAGGTGGCGCAGCAGGTAATGCTGGATGCGATGCCATGCGCCCTGGTTGCCCGGCTCTTCCTGACACCACACCACTTCGGTGGCATCAGGATAGGCATCGATTTGCGCCACAAAATCCTTATGCGGAAACGGATAGAGCTGCTCGATGCGGATGATCGCCATGTCCCCAATCCCCTTGGCACGCCGCGCCGCGAGCAGTTCGTAATACACCTTGCCGCTGCACGCGATGATACGCCGCACTTTTTTGTTATCCAGCGCATCCGCTTCGGCGATCACCGGCTGGAATTTTCCCCCGGTGAATTCGGCGAGCGGCGAAGCCGCATCCTTGCTGCGCAGCAGGCTCTTGGGGGTGAACACGATCAGCGGCTTGCGCATCGGGCGCAACATCTGGCGGCGCAGCAGGTGGAACATCTGCGCGGCGTTGGAGGGGACGCATACCTGAATGTTGTAGTCGGCGCACAGTTGCAGATAGCGTTCGATGCGCCCCGATGAATGCTCCGCACCCTGCCCCTCGTAGCCGTGCGGCAGCAGCATCACCAGCCCGCACAGCCGCCCCCATTTCACTTCGCCGGAGGCGATGAACTGGTCGATCACCACTTGCGCGCCGTTGGCGAAATCGCCGAATTGCGCTTCCCACAACACCAGTGAATCCGGCTCGGCGGTGGCATAGCCGTATTCGAAACCGAGCACCGCTTCCTCGGACAGCAACGAGTCGATCACGATGATGTCCGCCTGGCCGGGCGCGAGATTTTGCAGCGGCGTGTAAGCGCCTTCGTGCCGTTCCTTGCGGTTCTGGTCATGCCAGGTGGCGTGACGGTGAAAAAACGTGCCGCGCTGGCTGTCCTGCCCGCTCAGCCTTATCGGATAACCCTCGGTGAGCAGCGTGGCATAAGCGAGGTTTTCCGCCATGCCCCAATCAAGCGGCAAATCCCCGCGCGCCATCGCAGCGCGGTCTTCGACGATTTTCTGCACGCGCGAATGCAGCACAAAATTTGCCGGGACAGCGGTCAGCGGCACGGCCAGTTGCCGCAAGCGCTCCAGCGGCACGGCGGTATACACCGGAATGTCCCATGCGATGTCGTGCTGGTATTTCTTCCAATCGGCGGCGATTTTGCTGTCGCGATTTTCCAGCGTAGGCCGGGTGGATCTGTGCCCCTCGTCCATCGCCTTGCGATAGGCCGCGATCATACCGTCCGCCTCCGACGCGTTACTGGCGGAGCCAGCCGATTGCGGGAGGAGGCGGGGGGGCGGCATTCCCGCACCGGACGCTTGCGCGCACCGTGTCATACCGTCCGCTTCTCCAGGCTGAATCGCGCCCTGCTCTGCCAACCGCTGCGCATACACGGCGCGCGTGCCGGGGTGCTGGCGAATGAAACTATACATGAACGGCTGCGTGACCAGCGGCTCGTCCTGCTCGTTGTGCCCCAGCTTGCGGAAGCACACCATGTCGATCACCACGTCCTTGCCGAAGCGCATACGAAAATCCAGCGCAATTTCGGTGACCAGCAATACCGCGTCCGGATCATCCGCATTCACGTGGAAGATCGGCGCATCGATCATTTTTGCCACATCGCTGCAATGGATGCTGGAACGCGTATCGCGCGAATCCGAAGCAGTGAAGCCGATCTGGTTGTTGATGATGACATGCACCGTGCCGCCGGTGCGGTAGCCGCGCGTCTGCGACATGCCCAGCGTCTCCATCACCACGCCCTGCCCGGCGAATGCCGCATCGCCATGCAGCAGGATCGGCATCACTTTAGAACCGTGAAAATCCTTTCGGTGGTGCTGGCGCGCGCGCACCGAGCCTTCCACCATCGGATTGACGATTTCCAGGTGCGAAGGATTGAACGCCAGCGAGACATGCAGTTCGCCGCCCGGCGTGTCGATGTCCGCCGAGAAACCCTGATGATATTTTACGTCGCCGGAAGTCAGGTGCTCGGCATGGACGCCTTCGAATTCGGCGAACAGCATTTTCGGCTTCTTGCCGAGGATATTCACCAGCACATTCAGCCGCCCTCGGTGCGCCATGCCGATCACGGCTTCCTGCACGCCTTGCTCGCCGGCGCGTTGCAGCAGATGGTCGAGCAACGGAATAAGCGTCTCGCCGCCTTCCAGCGAGAAGCGCTTTTGTCCGACGTATTTGGTGTGCAGGTAGCGCTCCAGCGTCTCGGCGGCGGTCAGCCGCTCCAGGATGCGGCGGCGCAGCGCGGCGCTATATCCGGCCAGCCCGCGCACCCCTTCCAGCCGCCCCTGTATCCAGCGTTTCTGCGCCACATCGCCGATGTACATATATTCCGCGCCGATGCTGCCGCAATAGGTCTGGCGCAGCAGTTGCAGGATTTCGCGCAGGGTCATGCGCGGCGCATCCGACATGGATGCCGTATCGAAAACACTATCCATATCTGCTTCGCACAAACCGTAATGCGCCGGATCGAGCTCGGCGATCACCTGCCTGGTATAGCGGCCAAGCGGATCGAGATGGGCGGCGCGCATGCCGAGGATGCGATACGCGTTGATGAGTTGCGACACATGAGCCTGCTTGCACTCCAGATCGGCATCATGGGTTGCAATAGCGGCATCCGCTCTCGGCAACACCGCGAAGGCGCGTTGAATGGGGCTGTGCGCCACCTCGTGAGCCGCGCCGGGCGTGGCTTGCAGCGTATCGAAATAGCTGCGCCACGCCCCGGGAACCGAGGCCGGATCGGCGAGATAATCCTCGTACAAGCCCTCGACGAACATGTCGTTCATCCCGAACAACAGGGAAGTGTCGCGCATGGCCTGCATGTAGTTTTTTTCTGGTGCGGTCATGACCTGTTTCAGCAGTTATCCTAAAATGCGCATAAGTGCGTAGGTTGGGCAGCGATCCCGGATGAAATGCAGTTATGCGAAAAGGTTGTCCGGTTCGTTCAACGCCGATCCATAGGCACGAAATCGCGCTTGGTCGCGCCGCGATACAACTGGCGCGGGCGTCCGATCTTGTGATCGGGTTCGGCGATCATCTCGTTCCATTGCGAAATCCAGCCGATGGTGCGCGCCACGGCAAAAATCACCGTGAACATATTGACCGGTATGCCCAACGCGCGCTGCACGATGCCGGAATAGAAATCCACGTTCGGATACAGTTTGTGCTCGATGAAATATGGGTCGCTCAAGGCGACGCGCTCCAGCTCCAACGCCAACTCGAACAGCTTGTGGTTTTCCAGCTTGAGTTCATCCAGCACCTCATAACAGGTGCGGCGCATCACCGCTGCGCGCGGATCCATGTTCTTGTAGACACGATGCCCGAAGCCCATCAGCCGGTATTTCTTGTCCTTCACCCCCTGCACATATTCTTTCACACGCGACACATCGCCGATTTCCTCCAGCATTTTCAGCGCGGCCTCGTTTGCGCCGCCGTGCGCCGGCCCCCACAGCGCGGCGATACCGGAAGCGATGCAGGCGAACGGGTTCGCCCCGCTCGATCCGGCCAGACGCACCGTCGATGTGGAAGCATTCTGCTCATGGTCGGCGTGCAGGATCAGGATGCGATCCAGCGCGCGCACCAGCACCGGATTTGGTTCATAATCTTCAGCCGGTGTGGCGAACATCATGTATATGAGGTTTTCCGCATAGCCATACCTGTTTCTCGGAAACATGAACGGTGCTCCGGTGTAGTATTTATGCGCCATCGCGGCGATGGTCGGCGCTTTCGCCAGCATGCGCATCGCCGAAATTTCACGATGTTCGGGATTGTTGATGTCCAGCGAATCGTGGTAGAAGGCCGATAGCGCGCCCACCACGCCGACCATCACCGCCATCGGGTGCGCATCGCGGCGGAAGCCGGAAAAGAAACGCACCATCTGGTCATGCACCATTGAGTGGTGAATAACTTTGTACTTGAATTCGGCATCCTGCGCGGCATCAGGCAATTCTCCGTTCAGCAGCAGGTAGCACACTTCGAGAAAATCCGAATGCTCGGCCAGTTGCTCGATCGGGTAGCCACGGTAATAGAGCAGCCCGGCATCGCCGTCAATGAAAGTGATCTTGGAGGTGCAACTGGCCGTGGCGAAAAACGCCGGGTCGTAGGTAAACAAACCCAGCTTGCCGAGATTGTGGATGTCGATCACATCCGGCCCCAGCGTGCCGGAAATAATCGGCAATTCGATGCTGCGCCCGTCATCCAGAGTCAGTGTTGCAACGCGTTTGCTTTCCATGATTCTCTCCCTGTGTTTGCGGGCAGGATGCCCGCGCACCTACAAATCAAACCGCCCTGATCTTCTCCAGCAACGCCTGCTGCTCGCCCGGCGCCGCTTCCAGCCTGCCCGCAATCATGTCCCAGAGCGGGTTGTCTGGCATATCCAGCAACACATCAAACGCCTGTTTTCCGGCCTCGTCAAGCCGCGCATAGTGCGCCTCGATAAAGCGCCCCAGCACGATGTCCAGCTCCAGCAAACCGCGCCGCGCACGCCAGCGCACCCGTTCCAGATTTTTCACGAACACCTCTTAAAACGCGAAATTTCTAAGCCAGGCAAGGCGCGCTTGAAAAATTGCAGCGCCGCATATGAATGTATATGTAAGCAAAATTTTTCAAGCGCAACGCAGTATGGCAACGAAATTTCGCGTTTTGAGAGGTGTTTTTTCATACCATGCGCTTGACCATCAAGTCCTTGATATGGCCGATCGCTCCGGTCGGGTTGAGCTCCTTCGGGCACACGTCCACGCAATTCATGATGGTGTGGCAGCGGAACAGCCGGTACGGGTCTTCCAGGTTGTCGAGGCGTTCGCTGGTAGCATGGTCGCGTGTGTCGGCGATGAAGCGGTACGCCTGCAACAATCCCGCCGGGCCGACAAACTTGTCGGGATTCCACCAGAACGACGGGCAGGCGGTGGTGCAGCAGCCGCACAGGATGCATTCGTACAAACCATTCAGATGCTCGCGCTGCGCCGGTGATTGCAACCGCTCGGTCTCGGGCGGCGGGTCGTTGTTGATCAGGTAGGGTTTGATCGAATGGTATTGCTTGAAGAATTGCGTCATGTCCACGATCAGATCGCGGATCACCGGCAAGCCCGGCAGCGGACGCAGGGTAACCGGTTCGCTCAGGCTGGACAGCGGCGTGATGCACGCCAGCCCGTTACGCCCGTTGATGTTCATCGCATCCGAACCGCACACTCCCTCGCGGCAGGACTTGCGCAGCGACAGACTGTCGTCCTGTTCCTTCAGCAGCAGAATCGCATCCAGCAGCATCTTGTCGCCCGCCTCGATGTCCAGATCGTAATCCCGCATATACGGCGCAGTATCGGTGTCAGGATTGTAGCGATAGATTTTGAATTTCATTGGAACTCCTAAAGCTTGTAGCCGGTAGCTTGTAGCTCGTAGCAAATTCGGGTGGCTACCCGCTACAAGCTACAAGCCACAAGCTCAATAAACCCGCGCCTTGAGCGGGAACGATTCTACCGTCAACGGTTTGAGGCGCACCGGTTTGTAATCTAGCCGCTTTTCTGTGCTGGTATACAGGCTGTGCTTGAGCCAATTCGCATCGTCGCGCTGCGGGAAGTCGTCGCGCGCATGGGCGCCGCGGCTTTCGGTGCGCGCCGCCGCCGCAGTCATGGTCGCCTGCGCGACCTCGATCAGGTTATCCAGTTCCAGCGCCTCGATGCGCGCCGTATTGAATACCTTGCTCCTGTCCCGAATCTCGGTATTCCCCACGCGTTCGGCGATCTGCCTGATTTTCTCCACGCCCTCGGCCAGCAATTCCGGGAAGCGGAACACGCCGCAGTGTTTCTGCATAGTTCTGCGCATCGCATCGCCAACCTCGGAGACACGCTCGCCGTTCTTCTGGTTTTCGAGCCGCGCCAGGCGTGCCAGCGAATATTCGGCGGAATCGGCAGGCAGGAGTTTTGGATGCGGGTGGCTTTGCAGGTCTTCGATGATCTGCCTGCCCGCTTCGCGCCCGAACACCAGCAGATCCAGCAGCGAATTGCAGCCCAAGCGGTTCGCGCCATGCACCGACACACAGGCGCATTCGCCCGCCGCGTACAGGCCGTGCACCACTTCTTCCGGGCCGTGATGGTAGGGCGCGACGACTTGCCCGTGATAGTTGGTCGGGATGCCGCCCATCATGTAATGCGCGGTCGGCACGACAGGGATCGGATTCTTGGCCGGATCGACGTGCGCGAATTTCAGCGCGATTTCGCGGATGCCCGGCAAGCGCTGCCGGATCACGTCCTCGCCGAGGTGATCCAGCTTGAGCATGACGTGGTCGCCGTCCTTGCCGCAGCCGCGCCCCTCGTTGATCTCTATGGTCATGGCGCGCGACACCACGTCGCGGCTGGCTAGATCCTTCGCATTCGGCGCGTATTTCGGCATGAAGCGCTCGCCGTCCTTGTTGATCAGATAGCCGCCCTCCCCGCGCACCCCTTCGGTAATCAGCACCCCCGCGCCATACACGCCGGTAGGATGGAACTGGAAGAACTCCATGTCTTCCAGCGGAATCCCGGCGCGCGCCGCCATACCCAGCCCGTCGCCGGTGTTAATGTAAGCATTGGTGCTGGATTGGAAAATGCGCCCCGCGCCGCCGGTGGCAAACAGCGTGGCGCGTGCATGGAAGATCATCACTTCGCCGGTTTCGATTTCCAGCGCGGTCACGCCGAGCACGTCGCCGTCCGCGTCGCGGATCAGGTCGAGCGCCATCCACTCGATGAAGAAATGCGTGTTGGCTTTCACGTTCTGCTGGTACAGCGTGTGCAGCATCGCATGGCCGGTGCGGTCTGCCGCCGCGCAGGCGCGCTGCACCGGATTCTTGCCGTAATCCTGCATGTGCCCGCCGAACGGGCGCTGGTAAATCTTGCCGCTTTCCAGACGGTCGAACGGCATACCGAAGTGTTCCAGCTCATACACCACTTCCGGCGCGGCGCGGCACATGAATTCGATGGCATCCTGGTCACCCAGATAATCCGAGCCTTTCACCGTGTCGTACATATGCCAGTGCCAGCTATCCTTGCTGACATTGCCCAGCGAAGCAGCGATGCCGCCCTGCGCCGCGACGGTGTGCGAGCGGGTCGGGAACACCTTGGACAGCACGGCCACTTTCAGACCGGCCTGCGCCAGTTGCAGCGCCGCGCGCATCCCGGAGCCGCCCGCGCCCACTACCACCACATCGAAAGTCCGTTTTGCAACTGCCATTTTATTTTCCTTCACCGTCATTCCGGCGCAGGCCGGAATCCAGCATTTCAAAGGCTCCGCGTAGCGGACAAAGCCAAAGCGTTGTCCCGCTACGCGGGGTTTAACTATCTGGATTCCGGCCTGCGCCGGATAACCAGCGACTTGCCCGCTTGCGGGCTTAGTCCTAGTAGTTCTATCAATGACGAATCTTGAATCATTTCAGAATCCCCACAATATCTGCACCGACCATATCGCATAAAGCAGCAAAACCAGGATCACCAAGACATGAACCACCAGGCGCACACCGGCCGGTTTCACGTAATCCATCACGATGTCGCGGATGCCGATCCATGCGTGATAGAACAGGCACAGCAGGAACAGCAAGGTGAAGGTGCGCATCAATTGGCCGGAAAACAATCCTGTCCATGCGTCGTAACCCTGACGGGGTTGCAACAACAGGCAGACTGCCAATGGCACACAATACACCGCCATGACCGCCGCCGTGACGCGCTGCACCAGCCAATCGCGCAAGCCGTAGTGCGCGCCGACAACGACGCGATTTACCATAGCTTCGCTCCAGCCAGAATGGTCAGGCACAGGCTGACCGCCATAACAGCCTTGCTGCTGTTGTGCGCCCGCGCAAGACTGGTGATGTATCGCAAGTCGATCGCCAGATAGCGCAGTCCGGCGCAGAAGTGATGCAGAAAAGCCCACAGCAAACCGAGCAGCACCAGCTTGGGCAGCGGATGTGCCAGCACGGACAATAATTGGGTATGGGTTTCAATGGAGCGCAGACTGTATTGCAACATCAGCAGCAACAGCGGCAGCGCGAGAAATAATATCAGGCCGCTGACCCGATGGAGAATGGAAACAAAACCGGAAAGCGGTAATTTGATATGATGCAGGGCGAGGTGTTTGGGGCGTTTATTGTTCATTATGATTCTCTGCATGAAGTAAAGGGAGCCTCTAAAATCGGGTTGTGCAATGCTACACCTTTTGCATGGCGGGATAAAATCAAAACAATTATGATACGCACATATTAACCTTGAGGAACGCGCCATGAAAGCACCCATCCGCATCACCATCACCGGAGCCGCCGGACAAATCTGTTACGCCGCGCTGTTCCGTATCGCGAATGGTGACATGCTGGGGCACGACCAGCCGATTATCCTGCAATTGCTGGATTTGCCGCAGGCGCAAACCATGCTGCGCGGCGTAATGATGGAGCTGGAGGATTGCGCTTTCCCGTTGCTGCAACAGATCATCATCACCGACGACCCGAAAACCGCTTTCAAGGATACCGAAATCGCCCTGCTGATCGGCGCACGGCCACGCGGCAAGGGCATGGAGCGCAAGGATCTGATCGAAGCGAACGGGGCAATTTTCTCCGTGCAAGGCAGGCTGCTAAACGATTATGCGGCGCGCCATGTCAAAGTGCTGATAGTGGGCAACCCGGCCAACACCAACGCGCTGATCGCGATGAAGAACGCCCCCGACCTCGACCCGCGCAATTTCACAGCGATGTTGCGCCTGGACCACAACCGCGCCATCGCGCAAGTCGCGCAAAAACTGTTCCAGCCGATCCACGACATCAAGAAGATGATCGTCTGGGGCAACCACTCCGGCACGCAGTACCCCGACCTGGATCATGCCGAAATCCGCGGCACGCTGGTGCGCGAACTCCTGCCGGATCAGGGCTGGGTGGAAAATGAATTCATCCCAACCGTGCAGAAACGCGGCGCCGCGGTCATCGAGGCACGCGGCTTATCCAGTGCCGCGAGCGCCGCGAATGCGGCCATTTCGCATATCCAGGACTGGCTGCTCGGCGCGCATCACAACAACTGGGTGACGATGGGCGTGCCGTCCGACGGCAGCTACGGGATTCCGGAAGGCGTGATCTACGGCTTCCCGGTAAAATGCAAGCAAGGCCAGTATCACATCGTGCAAGGCCTGGCGATCAGCGGACTGGGGCGCAAGCACATGGAAGACAGCTATCGCGAACTGCTTGAAGAACGCGAGCATGTGGCGCAGTTGCTGGGGTGAAGACAAAGGGCGAAAGCCGAATGTTCCATCATATCCCGTAGGTTGGGCACGCTTCGCTTTGCCCAACCTACGCACTTAAAGCATAACGCCCGCTTGCGCGGGCGTTATGCTTTGCTGAAACTGCGCTTTTCTACGACTTCAGCGCGACGAATACTTCTTCCAGCATCTTCTTGGCATCGCCGAACAACATGCGGTTGTTCTCCTTGTAGAACAGCGGATTGTCCACGCCAGCATAGCCGGAGGCCATGCTGCGCTTCATTACGATCGAGGTCTTGGCTTTCCACACTTCCAGCACCGGCATCCCGGCAATCGGGCTGTTCGGGTCTTCCTGCGCGGCCGGGTTCACGATGTCGTTGGCGCCGATGACCATCGCGACATCGGTATCGGGGAAGTCCGCGTTGAGTTCATCCATTTCCATCACGATGTCGTAGGGCACCCTGGCTTCGGCCAGCAAAACGTTCATGTGGCCGGGCATACGTCCGGCGACCGGGTGGATACCGAAACGCACGTTGATGCCCTGCTCCCGCAGATACTGGGTGATCTCGTAGACCGTATGCTGGGCCTGCGCCACCGCCATGCCGTACCCCGGCACGATGAT
Organism: Nitrosomonadales bacterium; assembly: GCA_016218475.1. Classification (GTDB taxonomy): domain Bacteria; phylum Pseudomonadota; class Gammaproteobacteria; order Burkholderiales; family Gallionellaceae; genus Gallionella. Next base: position 10,802 of record JACREB010000139.1, read on the forward strand.
CACGTTCCTGGCTTCGCGCAGCAATTCTGCGGTTTCGACCGCACTGACGGCTGTCACTTCGCCTGCCGGTTGCGCTTCGCCGCCAGGTGCGGAAGCAGGTGTGCCGCCGCCGGTGCCGAAGCCGCCCGCGATCACGCTGATGAAATTGCGGTTCATCGCGCGGCACATGATGTAGGAGAGAATCGCGCCGGAGGAACCCACCAGTGCTCCAGTGACAATCAACAGGTCATTATTCAGCATGAATCCGGTCGCTGCCGCCGCCCAGCCGGAATAGCTGTTCAGCATGGACACCACCACCGGCATGTCGGCGCCGCCGATGGCCATCACCATGTGGATGCCGAACAACAGCGCGATTACCGTCATCACGATCAGCGGCACCATGCCTGCGCTAACCGATTCGGTGTGCATAAAGTGCCAGCCGAAATAAATAACGATCAGCAGCCCCACAAGATTCATCATGTGGCGTCCGGGCAGGAGCAGCGGTTTGCCGCCGATCTTGCCGGAGAGTTTGCCGAAGGCGATGATGGAGCCGGAGAAGGTCACCGCGCCGATCAGGATGCCCACATAAATTTCAATTTCGTGGATGGCTTTTTCCGCATGGGACAGATTGGCTACCGCAGCCGGATCGATGTAATTCGCAAAGCCGACCAGGCAGGCAGCCAGACCCACGAGGCTGTGCATCAGAGCGACCAGTTCGGGCATCTGCGTCATCTTCACCACGCGGGCGGCGTAGATGCCGATGCTGCCGCCGACCACCATGCTGCCGATAATCCATGCGTAGCCGCCTGAAGTAACGCGCGGCCCGAAGATCGTCGCCAGCACGGCGAGAGCCATGCCGATCATGCCGTAGAGATTGCCGCGCCGCGAGGTTTCCGGATGGGAGAGGCCGCCAAGGCTCAGGATGAAAAGGATCGTCGCGCCGATATATGAAACGGTTGCCAGACTTTCAGACATGGTTGATTACCTTAACTTTAACATTTAGTTCTTGGCCGGTAGCTGGTAGCGGGTAGCAAAACCAGGTTGGCTACCCGCTACAAGCTCATTTCCGAAACATCGCCAGCATGCGCTGGGTGACTGCGAAGCCGCCTAGCATATTGACTGCGGTGAGCGTCAGTGCGGCGACCGCGAGGCCGAGGATGAGTCCCCTGCCATCGGCTCCATCAACCGGCGGCGCGACCTGCACCAGCGCGCCGATGGCGATGATGCTGCTGATCGCGTTGGTGACGCTCATCAGCGGCGTATGCAGCGCGGGAGTGACATTCCACACCACCATGTAGCCGACGAAGCAGGCGAGCACAAACACGGTGAAGTGGCCGAGGAATGCGGCGGGTGCATAGGCGCCGATGAACAGGAACAGCAGTGCGGCAACGCCGAACATGATCGCCAGTTTGCCACCGGCCATCGGTTCGCTGCCGCCGCCGTGGCCTTTGGGCGCCGCAACCGGTTTGGCGGAAGCCGGTTTGACTGGTGCTGCGGAGAGTTTCGGCGCGGGCGGCGGCCAAGTGATGTTGCCTTCCTTGATTACCGTGGTGCCGCGAATCACTTCGTCGTCCATGTTGACGTTGACGACGCCGTCCTTGGTCTTGCACAGCTCCTCGGTCAGGCGGAACAGGTTGGTCGCATACAGAGTGGAAGATTGCCTGGACAAACGGCTGGGCAGGTCGCTGTAACCGATGATGGTCACGCCGTGTTTCACCACCACTTGGTGCGGCACGGTCAATTCGCAGTTACCGCCCTGCTCCGCCGCCATATCGACGATGATGCTGCCCGGCTTCATCGACTGCACCATCTCGGCGGTAATCAGCTTCGGTGCTGGCTTGCCGGGGATGAGCGCGGTGGTGATGATGATGTCCACTTCCCTCGCCTGCTTGGCGAAGGTTTCGCGCTGGGCTTTCAGGAAGCCCTCGCTCATCAGTTTGGCGTAACCGCCCACGCCCGTGCCTTCCTCCTCGTAATCCACGGTGACGAATTCGCCGCCCATCGACTTGACCTGATCGCCCACTTCGGGGCGCGTGTCGTTGGCGCGCACGATGGCGCCCAGGCCGCAGGCCGCGCCGATGGCGGCAAGACCTGCAACCCCTGCGCCGATGACAAAAACCTTGGCCGGAGGCACCTTGCCCGCAGCCGTGATCTGACCGGTGAAAAAGCGCCCGAAGTGATGCGCCGCCTCGATGACTGCGCGGTAACCGGCGATGTTGGCCATCGAACTCAGCGCATCCATCTTCTGCGCGCGCGACATGCGCGGCACGCTGTCCATCGCCAGCACGGTGGCTTTCTTCGCGGCCAGTTGCTTCAGCAGATCGGGGTTCTGCGCCGGCCAGATAAAGCTCACTAGCGTGCCGCCATCGCGCATCAGGCCGACTTCTTCCACGCTCGGTCCGCGTACCTTGAAAACGATGTCGGACGCGGCCCACAGCTTGGCCGCGCCATCGATAACCTCCGCGCCCGCGGCGCGGTAAACCTCGTCGCTGAAATTCGCCGCATCACCGGCGCCGGATTCGACGGCGACCTTGAAGCCCAGCTTGATAAGCTTTTCAACGACATCGGGCACTGTGGCTACGCGCTTTTCACCCGGGGCTATTTCCCGGGGAATTCCTATCATCAGAGTCATGGAGCCTTCCGTTTCGATTAAATTGTTCTCGTAGCCGCGCCATTAGAACATCACGCAAAACGAGCGGAAATGTGATGTTACTTCAAAAATCTTCCGGCTATCAACCTTGCTTCGGAACCAAACAACCACCGGCTAAAGCCGGTGGTTGTTTGGTCTTCAAATTAACATATTAAAAACTGGAGGCGCGAGGCGGAGTCGAACCGCCCTTCACGGATTTGCAATCCGGTGCATAACCGCTTTGCTATCGCGCCGTGCCAAAGAACACTGGCCTTAAATGATTAATTTTACTGTGTCACAAAACGCTGAAGGGCGCATTGCGGCGTTAAAATCGGACTCAAAATGCTCATTTACTCCATGTAAACTCCGCTTTTTCGTCCGATTTTGCCTTGCACTGCATCCCTTAATCGCTATGTGACACAGTAA
>JACREB010000137.1 GCA_016218475.1 Nitrosomonadales bacterium
CGCTGATGACCGGCATGAACGTGGTCGGCGACCTGTTCGGCGAAGGCAAGATGTTCCTGCCGCAAGTGGTGAAATCGGCGCGCGTGATGAAGCAGGCTGTGGCGCATCTGGTGCCGTACATCGAGGCGGAAAAGCTGCGCACCGGCAACACCAGCGCCAAGGGCAAGATCGTCATGGCGACGGTCAAGGGCGACGTGCACGACATCGGCAAGAACATCGTCACCGTGGTGTTGCAGTGCAACAACTTCGAGGTGGTCAACATGGGCGTGATGGTGCCATGCCAGCATATCCTCGACACCGCGCGCGAACACAACGCCGACATCATCGGCCTGTCCGGCCTGATCACCCCGTCGCTGGAAGAGATGGCGCATGTCGCGAAAGAGATGCAGCGCCAGGGCTTCAGCATCCCGCTGATGATCGGCGGCGCGACCACGTCGCGCGTGCATACGGCAGTGAAGATCGAACCGAACTACCCGGACGGCGCGACGGTGTACGTCACCGATGCGTCGCGCGCGGTGGGCGTGTGCAGCAATTTGCTCTCCGACACGCTACGCGACGAATATGTTGCGGGTATCAAGGCGGACTACGCTGCGGCGCGCGAGCAGCATGAAGGCAAGAAAGTGAAGGCGGTGTACGTCACGCTGGCCGAGGCGCGGGCGCATGGGTTGAAGACCGACTGGAAAAAATACACTCCGCCCAAACCCTACCTGATGGGCGTACACAAATTCGAGTCCTACCCGCTCGACCAGATCGCCGCACACATCGACTGGTCGCCGTTTTTCCAGGCCTGGGAGCTGACCGGGCGCTACCCGAAGATATTGCAGGATAGCGTGATGGGAGAAGAAGCGCGCAAGCTGTTCGCCGATGCGCAGGCGATGCTGAAGAAGATCATCGACGAGAAATGGCTCACCGCGAATGCGGTGTTTGGCTTGTTCCCGGCAAACACGGTGGCAGTTAATGGTACAAACGGCGACGACATCGAAATCTACGCCGACGACAAGCGCAAGAAAATCCTGATGACCTGGCACAACCTGCGCCAGCAAACGAAGAAGCCGGACAACATCCCGAACTATTGCTTGGCCGATTTCATCGCGCCGAAAGAAACCGGCATCAAGGACTATATCGGCGCGTTCGCCGTCACCACCGGCATCGGCATCGAGGCGCGCATCGCCGAATTCGAGAAACACCACGACGACTACAACGCGATCCTGCTCAAGTCGCTGGCCGACCGTCTCGCCGAAGCCTTCGCCGAACTGCTGCATGCGCGCGTGCGCCGCGAATTCTGGGGTTACGCGGCGGATGAGGCGCTGGATAACTATGCCATGATCGCCGAAAGCTATCGCGGCATCCGCCCCGCCCCCGGCTACCCGGCCTGCCCGGAACACAGCGAGAAGGGGCCATTGTTCGATCTGCTGCAAGTGCCGCTGAACGCGGGTATCACGCTGACCGAAAGTTTCGCAATGATGCCGACCGCGGCGGTGAGCGGCTTTTACTTCTCGCATCCGCAGGCACAGTATTTTGCCACTGGTAAGATAGACAGGGATCAGGTCGCGGATTACGCAAAGCGCAAAGGCTGGAGTCTGGAAGAGGCAGAACGGTGGCTGGCGCCGGTACTTAGTTATTAGCCCACGTAGGGTGCAACACCCGCAAGGGGTAGGCCGTGGTTATAAAGCCGCTAAAGCGGCAACAACCACGCACTAACCAACGGGCATTGCGCCGAATGTTTAACAGGATGAATGGTGCAATGCGCTACGCCCTTCGGCTGTGCTCAGGACAGTCTTATTGCACCCTACAAAACTGATGATTGCAGATGTTTTTTAACCACGGCTTGCGTTGAACAGGCCACAACAGGAAACAGACAACATGACCAAACTGATTAAAACCGATATCAAACTGGGCGAAGGCGATCTGGCGACCGGCGGCATGGAGGTGCTGGTGCATTACACCGGCTGGCTGTACGACGAAGCCGCACCCGACCAAAAAGGCGCCAAGTTTGACAGTTCGCGCGACCGGGCCGATCCGTTTGATTTTCCGCTCGGCGCGGGGCATGTCATCAAGGGCTGGGATCAGGGCGTGGAAGGCATGAAGGTGGGCGGACAGCGCACGCTGGTCGTTCCATCGCATCTCGGCTACGGCGCACGCGGCGCGGGCGGAGTGATTCCGCCGGATGCGACGCTGGTGTTCGATGTGGAATTGCTGGCGGTACGTTAAGGCCTTTTCCGCAGATTACGCAGATGACACGGATTTAAGGCCAGTTCTTAATCTTACTGTGTCACAAAGCGCTGAAGGGCGCATTGCGGCGTTAAAATCAGGCTCAAAATGCTCATTTACTACATGTAAACTCCGCTTTTTCGCCCGATTTTGCCTTGCACTGCATCCCTTGATCGCTATGTGACACAGTAAAATTAATTTGCGCAAATCTGTGCAATCTGCGGATGTTTGCTTTTTGCATGTTGATTCTCCATACCTGCTACATTTCACCTTGCGAGCCAAGAAAAAATCGGTTCAAATGCCGTTCATGGAAAAAAACGATCAACATGGTTTCATCATACGGACACAGGCGAATTATTTGCCGGATCAGTCCGACGAGCCGGGCAACCGTTTTGTGTTTTCCTACACCATCAATATCACCAATCTCGGCAGCGGCACCGTCAAGCTCATCAGCCGCCACTGGATCATTACCGATGCCAATCACCATGTCCAGGAAGTGCGCGGACAGGGTGTCGTTGGCGAACAGCCCTCGCTTGGGCCGAACCAGAGCTTCGAATATACCAGCGGCACGGTGCTTACCACGCAGGTCGGCACGATGCGCGGCAGCTATCGGATGCAGGCCGGGGACGGCATGGAGTTCGATGTTGAGATTCCACAATTTGTGCTGAGTGTGCCGCGTGTTTTGCATTAGATATTCTCCTGACGAAATGTATAAAGCATTGGTGCGGCGCGCGGCGCCCCTGCTGCTGATTTTTATTGCATCCTGCGCCGCGCCGCCCAAACCGCCCACAGTTGCCCCTCCTGCCGCATTGCCGCCCGTGGCGCCGTTTGCGGCAAGCAAATGGGAGATGCTGCCGGGCTGGCAAACATTAGATTTGCAGCCAGCCTGGGGGGCATTTTTGCAAAGCTGCCGCGCATTGAAAAGCAAGCCGGGCTGGCAAACAGTATGCGCGCGTACCAATGAATTGGCGCAACCGGACAGCGCCGCACTGCGCGCATTTTTTGAGGAAGGCTTTGCTCCTTATCAGGTATTCAACCCGGATGGCTCATCGCAAGGGCTGATTACCGGCTACTACGAACCGAAGCTTGCCGGGAGCCGCGTCAAGACGGCGCGATTCCGTTACCCGTTGTATGCCCCGCCGGACGATTTGCTGACCATCGATCTGGGCGAAGTGTATCCGCAACTGAAAGACCTCCGTTTGCGCGGGAGACTGCAAGGCAAACGCATTGTGCCTTATTACAACCGCGCCGAAATCGACAACGGCAAAGCCGTGCTGCAAGGGCGCGAACTATTCTGGGTGGAAAATGCGGTCGAGCTATTCTTCCTGCAAATACAGGGATCGGGGCGCATCGAATTACCGGATGGCGGTCTGGTGAAAATCGGTTATGCCGAACAGAACGGGCATCCTTACATTTCCATCGGCAAAAAGCTGGTCGAAACGGGCGAGCTCAAGATCGAGGAAGCCTCGATGCAAGGCATCAAGAATTGGGCGGAGCGGTATCCGCAAAAACTTTCCGCTCTGTTGGCGCAAAATCCCAGCTATGTGTTTTTCCGCGAATTGCCGAATGGGCTGTCCTCACCTCTCGGCGCATTGGGCGTGCCGCTGACCGAGACATACAGCATCGCGGTGGATCCGCGCACCATCCCGCTCGGCGCGCCGGTGTTTCTCGCAACCACTTACCCGAATACCGCCGAACCGCTGAACAGGCTGGTGCTGGCGCAAGATACCGGCGGGGCGATCAAGGGCGCGGTGCGCGCCGATTTTTTCTGGGGCTTCGGCGAGCAGGCGGGTGTTCAAGCGGGGCGCATGAAACAAAGCGGCCAGATGTGGGTGTTGTTCCCCAAGGGAGCAGAGCCG
>JACREB010000144.1 GCA_016218475.1 Nitrosomonadales bacterium
CAATAGGACGCAAAGTTACTGATGAAGAAATGGGGCATATCAATGTCGAGCGTGACAAGTTTCATGGTGATTGGAACTACGTCATAAGACCAAAAGCCCCGGAGCAAAGTTGATACCTTTATTTATTTACAGATTCTAACCACGGAACACACGGATAACACGGAATAAAAGCAATGCATTAAGAATGGTGCGGCATTCACCCGATGGGTGGGCTACGCGGATTTTAACTTTTTTGGTTCCGGCTTGTCCGGCTTAGGGTTTATTACGATGCCCACCACACGGCTTAACTCACGACATATCGGCTTTAGGGAACCTCTAGCCTTTTGGCGTATATCCGGCCCAATTATTTGCGGTTGGTTCAATAACGCAAAGCGGAAGGATATCAGATCGACGCGCCTTGAAAAAATAACCGGGACGTAACGCCCCGGTTATTTTGGATACACGCAACTTAACTGCCGTGGTGATGCTTGCCCCTGATCGCGATTTGCCTGACGGGTTTGTTAACCTCGGTACGCAAGGCGACATTGAATATATTCACCAGTTGATCGGCTTCGCCGGTAATCGCTACCGTGGAATTAGCCGGTTCGCGGTACATGTCGCGTTCGAAGCTGGCCCATACCTGGTCGGTCGTGCCGTTCAGGGCAGTATTGAACAGGTCCGTCAACGGGTCGGCTTCACCGGTAATCGCTATCGTGGAATTAGCCGGTTCGCGGTACATGTCGCGCTCGAAGCTGGCCGCAACCGCATCCGTGCCGGCATATGCAAAGGTTGGCAGCAAGGCTGCGACAGTCAAGGTCAAAGCAAATTTATTCAGTTTCATGATCGTTACTCCTTTTTATAGATTGGGGCGATACGAAATGACCGCCTACGCCGACCTATGAGCATTAACCGTGCCACATATATAATTCACAATAATATCAATATGTTATGATTATTTATTATTTCCTGCTAAAGTTGACAGCGTAAAGAGTAAACGTTAATATGCGTTCACATTAAACATATTTATAGGGCGGTGAACGTTTATGATTACTTTGCCGGCATTCAGACAGTTTCTCGATATTCTTGAAGAAGGAATTCTTTTTCTTGACCAGCAGCGCCAGGTTGTGGCGGTCAATGAAGCGGCCAGCCGCATGCTGGGCCAGAATCACGACAATATTCTGAATAAACTCTGCCCCAGTCTTTTTCAGGGAACATCTTGCGCGCGGAGCTGCGAGAAACGGGGGTATTGCACGCTCATGAAGAACGCGATGCAGGGGAAGAAGGTTCAAGACCTTGTCGTGCAGCGCCCGGACGGTGCGCTGATACCCCTGCGCATGTGGGCCATGGTGTTGCACTCCGATGATCAACGGGAATACTGCGCCGTGGTATTGCGTGACCGCACCCACGAGGTGCAACTGGAAGAGGCGGTCAGCGACAGGCTGCGCCTGGGTGGTCTGGTCGGGCACAGCGCGGTGATGCAGGATTTGTTTCGCCAAATCCTGCGGGCTGCGGCGAGCGAGGCCAGCATTCTCGTCACCGGCGAGAGCGGCACCGGGAAGGAGCTTGTGGCGCGTGCGCTGCATGAAAACTCGAGCCGCGCCAAGGGCCCTTACGTGCGGGTACATTGCGCCGCATTTCCCGAACAGTTGCTGGAAGGCGAATTGTTCGGGCATGCGCGCGGCGCGTTTACCGGGGCGTCCGTGGCGCGCGAAGGCCGCTTCGAGGCGGCGCACGGCGGGACGTTGCTGCTGGACGAGATCGGCGAGGTGCCCCTGAGTGTCCAGGTGAAGCTGCTGCGCGTCCTGCAGGAGCGCGAAATCGAACGGCTCGGCGAGAATCAGGCGCGCAAGGTGGATGTGAGGATTATCGCGGCAACGCACCGGGACTTGCCGGCCATGGTGGGCAGCGGCGAATTCCGGGCGGATCTTTATTACCGGTTGCGGGTGCTCCCGCTGCATGTTCCCGCGTTGCGCGAACGCCCCGATGACATCCCGCTGCTGGCCGGCGCCATGCTCGCCAACATGCTTGCCCGCCATCCGGGGCGCGATATCCAGCTTTCCGGCGAGGCGCTGGATGCGCTCGGCGCTTACGGCTGGCCGGGCAATGTCAGGGAACTGGTCAATGCCCTGGAATATGCGATGGTGCATGTGGACGGCACGACCATCCTGGCGCGCCACCTGCCGCCGGAGATTCGGGAAGCAGGCCATCAGGCAGCCGGTTTACCGGTAGCAGCCGCACCGGTTCAGGCGCTGGTGCAGCGCTATTATCGCGCTCCCGTCCGGCAAGAAGGGCAGGAAAAGGAGATTCTCCTGCATGCTCTAAAGGAGACCGGCGGAAACAAGGCGGCGGCGGCCGAAAAGCTCGGCATGTCGCGCACCACGCTGTGGAAAAAACTGAAGCAGTATGGCATCGATAAATTGGCGCAATAGCGTTGCCGGATAAAATGCACCCCAACAGTATTTTGCTATTGATTGAAAGGTGGAGTCAGACCAGCGTGAAGCCAACGCGCTCGTAATCCAAACCGTGTTCTATGCTGAGGCTCAGTTTTGCATTCAGTTTTTCGGCGTTCTGGTGCTTGATTTCCACCACACGGCCCGGGTGGAACCAGCCGCGCGGAACGACCAGGCTGGCAGGAATCTTGAGCGCCGCAACGGCGGGCAACAGGAATGCCGGGACATATTTATCCGACACCGCCGCATTGAGGCTGGTTGCGCGGATGTCGACCGCCTCGGGGCTTCCCGGCAGGTAACGCAAGCCGATTTGCAATTGCCCGGTGAGCGTTATATTCACCCATGCTGTAATGCACAGGATAAAGGTTTCCGAGTCGCAGGGGCGCAGGCCGGCCAATTGGTTGCGGTTCAGCCGTTCGCCGTATGGGTCATCGCGCGTCAGGCGCGCACCCAAAATACTCTCGTTTTCAAATTGCCATTTTTCAAGCGGTGTACCCACCTCGTTACTGCCGGGCGCGTCCTGCAACACGCGGCCAAAGGTCTCGATCTGCTTGCGTGCAGTGCTGCTTAAAGCGGTATTTACCCTGGGTTGTTTAAACAGTTTTCCGGACAGGTGCGCATAAATGCCTTCGGGTTTGCAGCAAAGCTGCGCATGTCGCGCGACCGGATGGCGTTCGGCAAAACGCGTGCTGATGTTTTCACACAAGCCCTGATGCAAAAAAGTCAATAACTCGATGCAATCATGGCTATTGCAGTGCTCGCACAGGCCGATTTGCTGCGGGGTTTGGCCTTGCTGCAATAAAATGGTTTTTACGCGCAGCAATTTGCTTAAGGGAACCATCGCCAGATAACGGATGCTGTCGCCGGGTGTTATTTGCTTGGCCGGGCGCAAACCGCTCGTGCTACCCAAGTCAACCGCGAGCGGCAGGGCATCGCCTTTGCTGGTGGTATAGTTGCGCTCTACGGTCAAGGCGCTGCTCCATTGGGTTAGCCACTTGTCCAGCAGTTGCAGTTGTGAGCGTGAAAGCTCGGCGGGGCGCGCATAACAGGCCAGCAGGATTTTTATATAGATGCTGCGGCAATTACTGTGCGGGTACTTGATATTCAGCAGGTCGGCGACTTCCGATGCTTGCCAGCCGTGTTGTTCGGCAAACGCATACAATTCATGCAATTGATGCCACAACCTGGCGTCGAATTCGTAGCCGGTGAGCAAATGCTCGAAAATCTCCAGCCCGCTGTATAGCAGGCAGCGCTGGCACAGCAAGGCGCCATGTTGCTCAAGCTGCTTATCGCCCGCAATGAAAGCCTGCAGGCAGCGTCGATAACCCGATATCATGGCCTGCCAGAGCTGCGCGATGGCAACGAACACCATCAGTTCGCTTTCGTTCAACGGCAGCGGTTTTCCGGACAGTTTTTTGGCGTAATCGTCCTGCACGTACCCGACGGTTTCGCGCAGCAGTTCCAGCGTGCCCAGCCGCTCCAGCCCGCGCATCGGGTAGCGGTTCAGTTCGCCGATCTGGGTAAGAAGCAGGCTGTGCGCCAGTTGCAGGTTGGTCAGTTGCAGTTGCCCAAGCCATCGCGAGCAACTTTCCGCATCCTTGAAATGCGGGTTGGCGCGGTCGTCAGTCGGTTCGAGTGGAAGTGTCAGCATGGTTTTCAAGTAGGGGCGCGATAAATCACACCCCTACAGCAGCACACGTTCAATGCCGCCATGGTTGGCGTTATTGACATAATTTTTCAGCCAGTTTTCGCCGAGCAAGTGTTCGGCCATTTCGATCACGATAAAATTCGATGTTGTGTTGCTGTCATCGTTATAGCGCGACAAGCCCTGATGGCAGGCCGGGCAGGAAGTGAGAATCTTTACCTCGCCTTCATAACCATCCGCGCGCAGTGCGTCAGCGCCCTTTCGCATTTCTTCTTCCTTGCGGAAACGCACCTGCGTGGCAATATGCGGCAGCGCCACGCCGAAGCTACCCGCTTCCCCGCAGCAGCGGTCATTGAGCGGCACGTTCACGCCCATCAGGGCATTGGCTACCTTGAGCGGCTGATGGGTCTTCATCGGCGAGTGGCAAGGGTCGTGATACATATAGCGGATGCCGGTGGGCGTTTTCAGTTTTACGCCGCGCTCAAGCAGGTATTCGTGAATGTCGAGCAGCCGGCAGCCGGGGAAAATCTTGTCGAATTCGTACTTCAGCAATTGATCCATGCAAGTGCCGCACGACACGATCACCGTCTTGATGTCGAGGTAATTCAGCGTATTGGCCACGCGATGAAACAGCACGCGGTTGTCGGTGGTGATTTGGTTGGCCTTGTCGCCCTGCCCCGAGGCATTCTGCGGATAGCCGCAGCACAGGTAACCGGGCGGCAACACGGTGATCGCGCCGGTTTCATACAGCATCGCTTGCGTCGCCAGGCCGACTTGGCCGAACAACCGCTCCGAGCCGCAACCCGGGAAATAAAATACCGCCTCGCTGTCTTCGCTTGATTTATGGGGGTTGCGGATAACCGGCACGATGTGCCGGTCCTCGATATCGAGCAACGCGCGCGAGGTTTTGCCGGGCAGGTTGCCCGGCATCGGTTTGTTGATGAAGTGAATCGCTTGCGCGCGTGCCGGTGGTGCAATGAGCGGCGCGCCGCCGACGCTGGCGGGTGGCCGTTTGGTCTGGCTTTGCGGCAGGCCGAAACGTTTTGCGACCCGGTAGCCGAGACGCTGCGCCTTGTAGCCCCACACGATCATCGCCTTGCGCACCAGCTTGATGGTGGTCGGGTCGGTGGCATTGAGGAACAGCATCGAAGCCGCCGACACCGGATTGAATTTTTTTTTGCCCTGCATGCGCAAAAAATTGCGCATCGCGACCGACACATCGCCGAAGTCGATGTTGACCGGACACGGCTTCAGGCACTTGTGGCAGACCGTGCAGTGGTCGGCGACATCGCCGAATTCGGCGAAGTGCTGGATGGCAACGCCGCGCCGCGTCTGCTCTTCGTACAGGAAGGCCTCGATCAGCAGCGAGGCGGCGAGTATCTTGTTGCGCGGCGAATACAACAGGTTGGCGCGCGGCACATGCGTGCTGCAAACCGGCTTGCATTTGCCGCAGCGCAGGCAATCCTTGATCGAATCGGAGATGTTACCCAGCTCGCTTTTCTCCAGGATCAGGCTTTCCAGTTCCATCAAATTAAAGCTGGGCGTGTAGGCGCGGTCCAGGTTGCTGCCCTTGAGCAGCTTGCCCCTGTTGAAGCGGCCATCCGGGTCGATGCGCTGCTTGTAGGCGGCGAACGGGGCGGTTTCGTGAGGCTCAAGGTAATCGAATTTGGTGATGCCGATGCCGTGCTCGCCGGAAATTACCCCGCCCATATCCTTCGCCAGCCGCATGATGCGATCCACCGCCGCATAGGCCTGCTGCAGCATTTCATAATTGTCCGAATTCACCGGGATGTTGGTATGCACGTTGCCGTCGCCCGCGTGCATGTGCAGCGCGACGAACACGCGGCTCTTCAGCACGCTCTGGTGGATGGCATTGCACCGTTCGAGAACGGGCTGGTAAGTGCTGCCGCTGAAGACCTGGCGCAACGGTTCGCGAACCTCGGTTTTCCACGAGGCGCGGAGGGTGTGGTCTTGCAGAGCGTGGAAGACGGAGCTGGTAGCTGGTAGCTTGTAGCCGGTAGCTTGTAGCGAGGTTGTGCTACCTGCTACTGGCAACTCGCTACAAGCTGTATCAAGATTTTCCCGCAGCCATTGCCAGCGTGCATGCACCCCGGCAAGCAACTGCTGCGCCGCTTGTGTGCGGTTGCCCAGCAATTCGTCTTCGCCCGGCTGTGCGTCGTCCTGATAAAACAGCGGCAGGTCGCCCGCGAAAAATTCGTCCAGCGCGCCCAGCAATTTGAGCTTGTTGTGCAGCGACAATTCGATGTTGATGCGCTCTATGCCGTCGCAGTAATCGCCCATGCGCGGCAGCGGGATCACCACATCCTCGTTGACCTTGAAGGCGTTGGTGTGCTTGGCGATCGCGGCGGTGCGCGCGCGGTCCAGCCAGAATTTTCTGCGCGCCTCGGCGGAGACCGCGATGAAGCCCTCGCCGCTGCGCAGGTTGGCGAGGCGCACGATTTCAGAAGACGCGGATGCCGCGGCATCCGCGTCGTCGCTCACCACATCTGCAATAAGCACCATCTTCGGGAGAGTGCCGCGCTTGGCCTTGGTGGCGTAACCCACCGCTTTGAGATAGCGCTCGTCGAGATGCTCCAGTCCGGCCAGAAAAACTTGGGGAGTGGGGAGTGGGGAGCGGGAAGTGGGCGGGCTGCGTTTGTCGAATAATGCGGTGATTTCAACAATCGCGGGAACCGCCTCGCGCACCTGGCCGAAAAATTCCAGGCACACGGTGCGGGTATGCGCATGGGCGCGGTGCAGGATGAAGCGCGCCGAGGTGATGATGCCGTCGCAGCCTTCCTTCTGGATGCCGGGCAAGCCGGACAGGAATTTATCGGTGACATCCTTGCCCAGCCCTTTCTTGCGGAACGCGTTGCCGGAAATGGTAAGGATTTCCGGCTCGTCGCGGGAAGTTATTCCGTCCGCCTCCGACACGTTACTGGCATCGCCAGCCGATTGCGGGAGGAGGCGGGGGGACGGTACTCCCGCACCAGACGCTTGCGCACGCCGTGTCGTACCGTCCGCCTCGAAGCGGTTGATGCGGAAGCTGGCCGTGGCGGCATCGTGGATCTTGCCGAGGTTGTGGTTCAGGCGCTCCACTTCGATCCACAGGCCGTCCGGAGTGACCATGCGCCATCCAGCGAGGTTATCCAGCGCGGTGCCCCACAGCACCGCTTTCTTGCCGCCCGCGTTCATCGACACGTTGCCGCCGATGCACGACGCATCCGCCGAGGTCGGGTCGACCGCAAACACCAGCTTGCTGTTCTCCGCCGCCTCCATCACGCGCCGCGTCACCACCCCGGCACCGCAATGGATGGTGGCACAGGGTTCGCTCAAACCGGGCAGGGCAAGATGCTCCACTGCGGAGAGCGTGTCCAGTTTTTCGGTATTGATGACCGCCGATAATTTGTCCAGCGGCACTGCGCCGCCGGTGTAGCCGGTGCCGCCGCCGCGCGGGATGATGGTCAGCTTGAGTTCGATGCAGGCGCGCACCAGCAGCGCGACTTCCTGTTCGGTATCCGGGTGCAGTACCACGAAAGGATATTCGACGCGCCAGTCTGTGGCGTCGGTCACATGCGAAACGCGGGCCAGGCCGTCAAACTGGATGTTGTCGCGGCGCGTGATGCGCGACAGCACGCGCAAGGCGCGGCTGCGCAAAGCCAGCGTTTGCTCGAATTCGTCGGCAAACTGGTCGACAGCGGTAGCGGTCAGTTCGAGCAGGCGTTTGACTTGGAGGTTGGGATTTTGCTTGTCGTCAGTTTCGGCGACTTCGGCGTCACGGCGGCGCTTCTCGATTTCATTCAACCGATGGTGCAGCGCGCTGACCAGAGCCTCGCGGCGTTCGCGGTTTGCAAGCAGGTCATCCTGCAAATACGGGTTGCGCATCACCACCCAGATATCGCCCAGCACCTCATACAGCATTCGCGCGGAACGACCGGTGCGGCGTTGCTCGCGCAATGTATTGATGGTGTCCCACGCCTCGTCGCCGAGAATGCGCAGCACGATCTCGCGGTCGGAGAATGAAGTGTAGTTGTAGGGTATTTCTCTTAAGCGTGCAGTCATGATCCGGCCTGATTCGGCAAGTCGCACATTTTACCCCAGAGTCCATTTCAGCAGGTTTCATATTCCGCGTTGCATCTGGAGCGGATGGATGTAAGGCGCCGCGCGCCGCTCATACGGATAAAATGCCGGTCATATGAACCCAGATTGTTCATTAGAACAACACCTCATTGAAAAATAAGGAAAATCTCTAATGGATTCCATTAGAAACCCATTCAAAACAGGCGTTTTATGGCCTAATGGACAATCTGGGATGAAACATCCAACTGAAAATCTG
>JACREB010000145.1 GCA_016218475.1 Nitrosomonadales bacterium
GGCTTCGATTTTCACCCGCTGCGCGGCAAGCCAAAGCGTTACAGCATTCATGTAAACGGCCCGTGGTGCATCACCTTCGAATGGGAAGGCGAGAATGCACTTCGTGTCAATTTGGAAAATTATCATTGATAAAACAACTAGCCATCCCACTAAGCAACCAAAAGACGGTTGCCAAGTGGTTGGTTATAGGAGGCATCGTGCGTAAACGTAAACCAACTCACCCCGGCGCAATTTTGCGCGAAGATGTTCTACCCGAACTCAATATATCCGTTAGTGCTTTTGCCCGCAGCCTTGGGGTTTCGCGTCAAACCCTGCATGCGGTACTGGCTGAACGTAGCGGTATTTCTCCCGAAATGGCGCTACGCTTGGGAGCCTTGCTGGGAAATGGCGCTCAACTTTGGGTGGACATGCAAACAAAGCATGACTTGTGGCAAGCTGAAGCCAAGTTGCATGACGTGTTGCAACGGATGCAGCGCATTACGGCAGGCCATGCAGTAGCTTGACGATCTCTGCCAAAGCCGTAGTGCTCAGGCTAAAGTTCCAGTTTCAAAAAACTGGGGCAAGTCTAGCAAACTATTGTGAGCCCCTTTGACCCTTTAACTCTACTCCGCCTGACCTGATGTATCAGACTTCAAACTCTCAGTATCTATATCTGGTGCCAATATGGCGCGGAAAACTTTCCTAATTCATTTCAAAGTAACGCCTTAGTGAGGTCGTTATTCGAACATTATTGGGGTCAACATCGCATTACTTTTCAGCCCCCAATCACCTTCAATTCCCCAAGTACGGTCTGGCTAATGACTACCCGATTCGTTGATACAAAAATCTGCCAGTTGATCCAATACCCGTTGCAGCACCCGATTCGCCGCGATGCTGCCGCCGTATGCGTCGTCGCTGGCCGCATCTTCAACCTCGTCGAATAGCTTTACGGCGAGCACCCGTTGGTCGGCCACGTCGATCAATTGCGCCCGCAGCGTGATCTGCACCTTGCTTGGGCGAGTCCCGAAATCCTGCTGAAGGCGAATCAATTCGGTGTCGAGCCTGATGTTGGCCGGGATCGTTCCCGGTGACTGCACCACGGCCCGGAAGCTCGCGGTTTGCTCCAATACCTGCACCAGCAGCGGCCCAAGCATGCGCGCCGGGGCGTTCGCCCAGCGATTGACCGCAAAATATTCCAGTTTCTGCGGTTGGCGCAGGTAAACCATCTGGGGCGTATCGAAGCCGGATCTCGCGCGTGGCATGCTGACTGCCAGCACCAGATCGCGCTTTATTTGCGCCGCCCTGGCCGATGCCCGTGCGTCGAGCACATAGAGATTGGGTTTTTCCACTTTCGGGGCCTGCAGGCCACCGCACCCGGCGAGCAGCATCGCGCAAACCAGCGTCAGGAGCATCCGGCAGGGTGTGCAATTTTGTCTGTTTATATTCATCGTTCAGCGGTTTTGGCAGGATAAACAACGGGTCTGAATTATTCCCCGGGGCCACGCTGCGCGGCGGGCTTGCCGTACAACAACATGCTCGGATTCTGCTCCAGCTCGTCGCTGAAGCGCCGTAATGAGCCGGTCAGGTCTCTCAATTCGATGGTCAGATGGTGTACTTCCGGCAGCGTTTCGCTGGTGAATTGGCGGGTGTTATCAAGCGTGTTTTTTGCGCTCGTTCCCGCGAGGGCCAGCTCGTTGGCCATACGATCAAAAGCGTCCGCACTGCGTTGTATGCGCTGTGCGAGCAGCGGCAGTTCATTGGTCAGCCGTGCGGTGTTTTCCATCGTGCTGGCCGCGTTGGTCAGGCTGGCGTCGATCATGGCGGAGCGTGACGCAAGCGTTCTCGACAACGTTTCGATATCCTTCAGCGTGTTCTTGACCGCGCGCCGGTTATCTTCATTCATCATGGCATTGAAGCTCTCGCTGGTGCGGTTGAGGTTGGTGAGTAACGCGGTCACTGCCGAATCGAGCCGCGTCATCAGCGAAGGCCCGGTCTTGATCACCGGGTATTTCTCGTCGGCCTGCGCCTTCAGCGCGGGCGAATCGCGGCCGCCTCCGGTCAATTCGACAGAGGCGAGGCCGGTCAATCCCTGCACCTGGAGTACCGCCACGGTGTCCACTTTGACCGGGGTGCCCCGCTCGATGGACAGCGTCAATTGCACCTGTTCGACATTTCCCGGCGCCAGCACGATCTTCTGCACACGGCCGACCTCGACACCCCGATAGCGTACCGGCGCGTTGAGATTAAGCCCCGCTACCGATTCCTTCATGTAAGTCTGGTAGACATCGTAAACCTTGCGATAGGATTTTCCGCTGCTCAGCCACAGTACGCCACCGATCAGAGCCGTGCTTAATACCAGCACAAAAGCGCCCACCACCACAAAATTTACTTTTTCTTCCATGCCTGCTCCTGCGCGGCGCGCCCGCGCGGCCCGTAAAAATATTCCCTGATGACACGGTGATCCGACTGAGACAACTCTTTCATCGTGCCGACCCCCAGAATATGCCCCTCGCCCAGCACCGCCACGCGATCCGCGGCACGCCACAGCAGATCGAGGTCGTGTGTCACCATCATGATGGTCAATCCGAGCGCATCGCGCAAGCTCCGCACCAATTCGTCTATGCCGCTTGCGCTGAGCGGGTCGAGGCCTGCGGTCGGCTCGTCAAGAAAGAGCAGCTCGGGATCGAGCGCGATGGCGCGCGCCAGTGCGGCGCGTTTGCGCATCCCGCCGCTCAATTCGCTCGGGTACTTTGAACCCGCATCCGCGGGCAACCCGGTGAGCGCTATCTTCAGCGCGGCAACCTCGTCGATCAGGCGCGCGCTGAGCCGGGTATGTTCGCGCAACACCATGCTGACGTTCTCCGTCACGGTCAGCGAACCGAATAGTGCGCTACGCTCGAACATTACGCCCCAGCGCCGCCGTAGCGGCAGCGCTTCCTCGTCGCTCAAGCCGACCGCTTCCCGTCCGAACACGCGGATCGAACCCGATGTCGGCTGTAAAAGCTGGATGATGGTGCGCAGCATCGTGGATTTGCCGCAGCCGCTGCCGCCGACCAGCGCGAATATCTCGCCCGGCTGCACCGTCAGGCTGACGTTGTCATGCACGACATTCTCGCCGAAGCGAGTGTTCAAATTGCGGATATCGATCACGGCGCTCATATCTTGAGCCAGTTGAAGACTACCGAGAACAGCGCATCGGCCAAAATCACCAGAAAAATGGACTGCACCACGCTCACCGTCGTCTGCCGCCCGACACTGTCGGCGCTGCCGCTCGCCCGAAACCCCTGATAGCAACCCACCAGCGCGATGATCACGGCGAATACCGGCGCTTTGCCGATGCCGGTCAGAAAGGAGGACAGGCTGACCGCATCGCCGAGGCGGTCGATGAAAACACCGAAGCTGACATCGAGCTTGGAACTCGCCATCAGCATGCCGCCGAGTACGCCGGTCACGTCGGCATACAGCGTGAGCAGCGGCAACGCGATGATCAGCGCCAGCATCTTGGGCAGAACCAGCAATTCGATCGGCCCGATGCCGATGGTGCGCAACGCGTCGATCTCCTCTGTGACCTTCATCGTGCCAATCTGTGCCGCATAAGCTGAACCGGATCGCCCGGCGACGATGATGGCGGTCAGCAGCGGCGATAGCTCGCGCAGCATCGAAAGCCCGACCAGATCGACAATGAATATATTCGCGCCGAAGCGCTGCAACTGATCCGCGCCCTGATAGGCGATCACGACCCCCATCAGGAACGACAGCAGGCCGGTGATCGGCAAAGCCTCGAATCCGGCAGTCTGCAAATTATGAAGGATCTGGCGCCAGCGGATGCGGCGGGGCTGGATCAGCGAACGCAGCAGGGCAAGCGCGCATTCGCCGATGAAAGCCATCATGCCGGATACGCCCAACACGGCTTGCCAGGAATGCTGCCCGATGCGCGCCAGCCAGCCGGGTTCGGGTGTGCGGGATGTTTTCGGCGCAATTGCGCAGGATGCGATCAACTGCATCAAGGCGCCGAACTCCGGTCGCAACCCGTTTATCGTGACGTTCCGCCCGCGCTGCTCCATCTCGTCGATGACTCTGTGCAGCAACCACGCGCCTGACGTATCCAGCGCAGTGATCGCCGTGCCATCGATCACCATATCTTTTTCGGCCAGCCCGGAAATAACCTCCAGGCGCTGTTCGATCTGTGCGATACCTTGCACGATCCATGCACCCGCACAGCGCACATCGACCGTCGCCGTAGCGGACGACATATCCGTTTCGATCACCAAAGATGCAATTTGTTCGTCTGTCATCGTCTCGGCAGCGCACTCCATGAGGGACTTGATCAGAGGTTTACCAGCAAGCGCCAACCCGTTTTTTTGTGGGCGATTGGCAGGATAACACAGTTGCCATTAACCGGGCCTTGCAGGCTACAAAACCAGATAGGCAACGAGAAGCGCGCCATAATTGCCTTCTGACTGCATTATCCTGATTTGATCTGATGCTGGCGGTCAGACCGCCAGCATCAATTTATATATTTCGGCATATGGTGTACCGGGAGCTTTGCTGTTAGAAGAATATCTTGCAACACGGCTGAGAGATTAGAAGGATTTATTGGCTCCGTATCCGCATACGGCCAAGGTACCAAAGACTTGGTCGCCGTTGTCGACTTTGCTGGCTACTTAGTCTTACTGTGTCACAAAGCGATCAAGGGATGCAGTGCAAGGCAAAATCGGGCGAAGCGGGTCAAGCAGGGATGGGCGGCTTGCCGTTGCCGCCCAACTCGCAAAAAGCGGAGTTTACATGTAGTAAACGAGCATTTTGAGCCTGATTTTAACGCCGCAATGCGCCCTTCAGCGCTTTGTGACACAGTAAGATTAGGAACATTTTATCAAGGCAAGGTTTGGGTTCGCTTGCTGTTCTGAGAACCATAGAAATGGACTTCCCCGGAGCCGCTTCCCAATATCTTCGAAGTGCTGCTGGCCCCGATCAATATCATGGAAACCCGCATCACCCAAACCCGCTTGCACCTTGACCGGCCGGATGTGATCATCCGGCCGCGCTGCCGCCACACATGATTCAATCATCCCCCGTAAAAGGGTAATACCACTACCCGGTTTCTTCCATTCTGCTTGGCATGGTAGAGATTTTCATCTGCTGTTTTCAGCATCATATCCATGTTTTCAAGCAGATGGTGGCTGACGCCGACGCTGACCGTGAACGCGATATTTGTTGTGCCGCAATTTACTGTTTCATGTTCGATATGCAGGCGAAAAGCTTCCAATCGTTCGTGTGTGGGCTGTATATCCTCACCGGCAACCAGCAAGGCGAATTCCTCGCCCCCCAAGCGCGCGATCAGGTCATTTCGGAAATATGCGCTCAATTGTGCGGCAAGATATTTTAATACCCTATCTCCGCAATCGTGGCCGTAAGTAGGTAAGCAATAATAACTTGAACAATTAAAACTATATATTTTGATCGCGCGCCCTCAATCGGTAATTCCATTCGCCATGAAATTCATCCCGCTCAATCGCGAGTGCGGCAAGCTCCTCATCGGAGACTTTAATGCCA
>JACREB010000138.1 GCA_016218475.1 Nitrosomonadales bacterium
GAACCTCAATCTAACTGATTGATTTTATTAGAACCGTGTAAGCGCAAAATTATGCTCATTCTTCTATACAGTCTCCGGTTCATGGGACTCAATTCGGGCGAAAAAATTGGCGACTGCGTTCTCTCCCGCAAGCGGGCGAGGAGGCGAACGAGAAAAGCAATCTTCAATCCTCGGGAGAGGAGGCAATCGTGAAGTGGGGCAAGCAGGCAATCCGCGAAGCGGATGCTCGCAAAATCACTCTTCAAATCTTGCCCGCTCGAAAAATCTCGATGAACTACTCGCCGCATTCCCTTACGTCAACGGCAAGCTGTTTGAGGAAGCACTACCTATCGCCTCGTTTGACGCCGCGATGCGCGAAGCGCTGCTCGACTGCTGCGCGCTCGACTGGAGCGCCATCTCGCCCGCCATATTCGGCGCGCTGTTCCAGAGCATCATGGATGCCAAGTCGAGGCGCAATATCGGCGCGCACTACACCAGCGAAGAGAACATCCTCAAACTCATCGGGCCGCTGTTCCTCGATGCATTATGGGAAGAATTTAACCGCGTCAAAGGCAACAAGAACAAGCTGTTCGAATTCCACAAGAAACTGCGCACGCTGACCTTCTTCGACCCCGCCTGCGGCTGCGGCAACTTCCTGGTGATCGCCTACCGCGAATTGCGCAAGTTGGAACTGGAAGTGCTGCGCATCGTGCATGAAGGCACCGGCTCGCGCTTTCTCGACATCCATCAGGAAATCAGCGTGGACGTGGACCAGTTCTACGGCATCGAGATCGAAGAATTTCCGGCGCAGATCGCACAGGTTGCAATGTGGCTGATGGATCACCAGATGAACGTGCGCGTGTCGGAAGAATTCGGCATATACTTTGCGCGCATCCCGCTCAAGACCTCGCCGCACATCGTCAACGGCAACGCGCTCACGCTGGACTGGAACGATGTTCTCTCGGCTGAGCGCGCAAGCTATGTGCTGGGCAATCCGCCGTTTGTCGGCGCGAAATTCATGGACGATGCCCAGCGCGAAGACGTACAGCGCGTGTTCGCGGATATCAAGAGCGGCGGCCTGCTCGATTTCGTCGCCGCGTGGTATGTGAAAGCGGCGCGCTACATGACCACCCCCTCTCCCGCCCTATCGGGCACCCTCCCCCGCGCGGGGGGAGGGACGGCACTCCCCTCTCCCTTGACGGGAGGGGCAAGGGTGAAAGCCGCCTTCGTCTCCACCAACTCCATCACCCAGGGCGAACAAGCCGGTGTGCTGTGGAGCTGCTTGCTCGCGCAAGGCATCCGCATCCACTTCGCCCACCGCACCTTCCAGTGGAGCAACGAGGCCAAAGGCATGGCGGCGGTGCATTGCGTCATCATCGGTTTCGGCGCGTTTGATGCGGAGAAAAAGACCATCTACGAATACGGGGATATTCGCGGCGAAGCACACGCCGTCGCCGCGCGCAACATCAATCCTTATCCGGTGGATGCGCCGGATGTGGTGCTGGTCAACCGCCAGCACCCGATTTGCGCCGTGCCGGAAATAGGCATCGGCAACAAACCGATTGATGGCGGACATTACCTGTTCACACCGGAAGAAAAAGATGAGTTTCTTTCGCGCGAACCAAAGGCGGAAAAATGGTTTCGTCGCTGGATCGGCGCGGACGAATTCATCAATGGCTACGAGCGCTGGTGCCTGTGGCTGGGCGACTGCCCGCCCGACGAATTGCGCAAAATGCCGGAAGCGATGAAGCGCGTAGAAGCGGTGCGCGAGGTGCGTCTCGCCAGCAAGAGCCCACCAACACAAAAACTCGCTGCAACACCGACACGTTTTCATGTGGAAAATATTCCCGATGCGCCCTATCTCCTCATTCCGAGACATTCCTCCGAAACGAGGCGTTACCTTCCGATGGGGTTTGTTGATCCCGCTTCACTTTCTGGTGATGCCAATCTGATTATCGGTGAAGCAACGCTTTTCCATTTCGGCGTTTTATCCAGCGCCATGCACAACGCTTGGATGCGCTATACCTGCGGGCGAATCAAGAGCGATTACCGTTATTCGGCGGGCATCGTCTACAACAACTTCCCGTGGCCTGCCTCACCCTCTCCCTCTTGCGGGAGAGGGGCTATTCAGCCCGCACAGTGTGCGATAACAAAAAAGCATTACCAACACTTTTGATTGCACCCCACTCGTAACTTTGAACCCTATTCTTTTGGAGCAAGCTTACAATTTACACCCCCGATGCACCGCCACGACGCCGCCAGTCAGGTTGAAGTATTCGACGCGCTCCAGCCCGGCTTCTTCCATCATCTGCTTCAGTTCTTCCTGCCCCGGGTGCATGCGGATGGATTCGGCGAGATAGCGGTAGCTGTCGGCATCGTTGGCGACGAGCTCGCCGATTTTGGGTAGCAGCTTGAACGAATAGGCATCGTAAAGCGGCTCCAGCGCTTTGGCGACTTTTGAGAATTCCAGCACGATGACACGTCCGCCCGGCCTGAGCACGCGGTGCATCTCGCGCAGCGCCACATCCTTGTGCGTGACGTTGCGCAGGCCGAAGGCGATGCTGACGCAGTCGAAGTAATTGTCGGGGAAGGGCAGGCGTTCGGCGTCGCATTGTGCGACCGGCGCGGTAACGCCTTCGTCGAGCAAACGATCGCGGCCGACGCGCAGCATCGCGTTGTTGATGTCGGTGAGCACCACTTGCCCGCTGCCGCCGACTTTCTTCAGGAACAGTCGCGACAAATCGGCCGAGCCGCCCGCCACATCCAGCACGCGCTGCCCCTCGCGCACGCCGCTGACGCCGACCGCGAAGCGTTTCCACAGGCGGTGCAGCCCGAGCGACATCAGGTCGTTCATCACATCGTATTTTCCGGCGACCGAGGTGAATACGCCCGCGACCCGTTTGGCTTTCTCTTCCTCGGCGACGGTCTCGAAACCGAAATGGGTATCGGCCATTTTTATGCTCCTGTTGTACTGGTTAGCCCCTCCCGCAAGCGGGGGGTTGGGGTGAGGGACGGCGATCATGACTCGCGCTCTTATAAGCTCACAAACCCTCATCCCCTGCCCTTCTCCCGCCTGCGGGAGAAGGGAGATACCCCCATTATTTATGGCGAGCGGATTTTATTCAGCAGCGCGGTGGTGGAGCGCTCGTGCAGGAACGGGATGCTGTGCATCTTGCCGCCCCAGCCTTGTACTTCGCGAGCGCCGACGATGTTTTCGGCCTGCCAGTCGCCGCCCTTCACCAGAACGTCCGGACGGCAGGCGAGGATCAGGTTCAGCGGCGTGTCTTCATCGAACTCCGTCACCAGGCTGACCGATTCCAGCGCGGCAAGCACCGCCATGCGGTCGGCCAGCGGGTTGACCGGCCTGTCGCTTTCCTTGCCCAAGCGCTTCACCGAGGCATCGCTGTTCACGCCGACAACTAACGATGATCCCAGTGCGCGCGCCTGCGCGAGATAGGTCACATGGCCACGGTGCAGTACGTCGAAGCAGCCGTTTGTGAACACCAGCGGGCGCGGTAGCGCGACGATACGCACGGCAACCTCGCCGGGCTTGCACAGTTTGCGTTCAAAGTCCGGCGCGGGATACATCTAATCAAGGTACTCGAACAATTTCACCACGCCCTGAACGCCCCCGGTGGTGCTGGCAACTTCGGTGGCGGCATCGGCTTCGGCGCGGTTGACAATGCCCATCAGGAATACCTTGCCGTTTTCCGTGACGACTTTGACGTGGTTGGCGCTGAAACGCGAATCATTCACAAAGCGCAATTTTACATTCGAGGTAATCATGCTGTCGTTGCTGCGCGAGGTCAGCGAGGTAGTGCCGGAAACGGCCAGTTCGTTATTGATGTTGCGCACATTTTCAATGCTTGTCATGAGCCTGCCGACTTCAGTTTTCGCCGCATCGGTTGGCACTTCGCCGCTGATCAGCACATTGCGGTTGAAACTGGTGATGTTGATATGCACGCCGTCCTTGAATTGTTTGCCGATACGGTCAAATGCTTTGGCTTCAATCGCTATATCTTCGACATAAGCGCCGCTGGTGCGGCGATCCTGCACCATCATTGCACCCGAGCCCACGGCGGCTGGAACGCATCCCTGCAACGAGCCCGATATCAACAAAACCAACAGCATGTAGGCAATACGCATCGTTATTCTCCCAATAATAGATAATCAATCACATCGCACAGGCAATGCAGGGCCAGCAAATGAACTTCCTGAATGCGTGCGGTACTTTTCGAATCCACGCAAACCAATACGTCATTGGCGTTCAGCGCGCCGGCCATTTCTCCTCCATCGCGCCCGGTCAGCGCGACCACGCGCATGCTGCGCTCATGGGCGGCATGGATCGCGGCGACCACGTTCGGCGAGTTGCCGCTGGTGGAAATTGCCAGCAGGCTATCGCCGGGCAGGCCGAGCGCTCGCACCTGTTTGGAAAAAATCTTGTTGAAATCGTAGTCGTTGGCAATGGAAGTCAGCACCGAGCTGTCGGTGGTCAGCGCGACAGCAGCCAGCCCTGGCCGCTCTTTCTCAAAGCGGTTCAGCAACTCCGCCGAAAAGTGTTGCGCATCCGCCGCCGAGCCGCCGTTGCCGCAGCAAAGAATCTTTCCGTCGTTGGTCACGCAGTCGAAAAAAACCTGCGCGCCCTCGGCGATGGGATCCGCCAGCGCGTCCTTGACCTTCAGCTTGAGGTCGGCGCTGTCCTTGAAATGCCTGATGATGCGCTTATTGATATCCATGTTGTTGTGATGCCTGCTCGATAAGCGCGAATTTTAACCGAATCAGGACTCGAACGCATTCTTGAGCCACTGCACGTTGACGCCTTGCGCATCATCCATCAGCACGGCATCGAAGCGGCACGGCGGTATGCGTGCGAGACTGGCGAGATATTGCTGCGCGGTGCGGATGAGGCGTTGCTGTTTGCGGGCATCGATGCTGGCTGCCGCACCGCCGAAATCCGCGCTGCGCCGCAAGCGCACCTCGACGAATACCAGCGTTGCGCCATCCTGCATGATCAAATCGATTTCGCCAAAACGGCTGCGGTAATTTTCTGCAACCGGTTTCAAACCCTGTTGCCGCAAATATTGCGCTGCCCACTGCTCGGCCAGCGCACCGTTGTTCATGGCTTGCCGATGGCATAGTCTGGAATTACCTGCAGTGCAGGCGCAGCATGTCCGTTGCGTGTCTGTGCGTGCCCCTGCACAAATACCGCCGGAATCGGCACGCGCTGAAAAATGTGGCCGTTAAGCTTTATATGGCCGCTCACCCCATCGAGCGGCAAAGCGTCGTCAATTTTGCCCGCAAGCAGCAATTGGATCAGGCGGAAAGCGTCAATACCCAGAGCATAAAGCCGCTCATTGTCGGCTGAAAGCGTCTGGGCGGGACGCGGGTAGATCATCACCGCCGGATGGTCGGCCTGCAGCAGCCACGGCATATCCACAAAACGTATACTGTTCAAATCGAAATTGGTCAGGGTATTATCGTTGCCGACAAAAATTTGCGAGGTACCATAAATCGGTAATTTATTCGGGAGGTAAGGGCGGACCAGGCGCGCTTTTTCGGCTTCAACAGCAAGGAATACCGCGGTATCAGGCATATCGGTGATGCCCGCAAAAACAGAATAGTCGCCGTTGAATTCGATCTCATGCAGCAGCGCGCCACCCAAACGATTCCATTCCTCCTCAAAAGCGAATTGCAAACGCTTGGATAGCTGCGCGTGTGTCGTAATGGCGAATGCCTGGCGCAACCCCTGCTGCATGGCCAGTTGCGCGACTTGCCTTGCCTCCGCTTCCGCCGACATGCCGAAAAAATACAACTGTCCGGCCGATTTTTCTTCCGCCACGTTCAGGGCCAGGGTCGGCACGGGAATATTTTGCTCCGCCGCCAGCGTGCTGACACCGCTGCGCGTAAGCGGGCCCACCACTGCGCGTGCTCCGCCGGCAACCGCCTGCCGATACAGCGCGACAATATCCTTGCTCTCGTCAAAACAGCTATACACGCGCACAGGCAATCTTTCCGGCAGTTGTATTTCCAGCTCTGCCGCCGCCTGGAAACCCTGCTGCACCGCTTCGGCTGCGGATTTGAAAATCGCCGATTTCAACGGCAACAGCAGCGCGATATGCGGCACAGGCTTTTCACTGCCGGGCGCCAGCTCGGTGGTGGCGCAAGCAAAACCGCTCACGTATAGTGCGAGCAAAGCCGAAAGCCAGGTTAAAAACCGCTTGTAATGTAAATGGGACACGCCTTGCATAACAGACATCCGCAAAAACTGGAACCCGCATTATATGTAGTTGCCACCCCAATTGGTAATCTGCGTGACATTACCCTGCGCGCGCTGGACGTGCTGACGGCGGCTGACGTGGTCGCGGCGGAGGATACGCGCAACACCGCGCATCTGCTGACGCACCACGGCATCGGCGCGAACCGGCTGATGGCGGTGCACCAGCACAACGAGCGGGGCGCGGCGGAAAAGATCATCGCGCTGCTCCGGGCGGGACAAAGTGTGGTGTTTGTCAGCGATGCGGGCACGCCCGCCGTCAGCGACCCCGGCGCGTTGCTGGTGCAGGCAGTGCTGGAAGCGGGGTTGCGCGTCATCCCGATTCCCGGCGCGAATGCGGCGCTAGCGGCGTTGTCGGCGGCAGGCCTGGCCGAACCGCATTTTTTGTTCTACGGGTTTCTGCCCAACAAATCCGCCGCGCGGCGCACCGTCTTGCAAGAGCTGTGCGGTTATCCCTATACCTTGGTGTTTTACGAAGCGCCACACCGCATCGTCGAATGCGTTGCCGATTTATGCGCGATGCTGGGCGGAGACCGGCAGATCGTGCTGGCGCGCGAAATCACCAAACTTTTTGAGACCATTCATACTTGTTCATTAAAGGATGCCGGAGCGTGGCTGCTGGCAGACGGCAACCGGCAGCGCGGCGAATTCGTCGTGCTGGTGTCCGGTGCGCCGCCACAAACGGGTTTGTCAATTGAAACGATGAATACGCTATCGCTGTTGCTCGGCGAATTGCCGCTCAAACAGGCGGTGCAGCTCGCCGCAAAAATCACCGGGGCTAACCGTAGCGATCTCTACCAGCAAGCATTACAGATGAAAAACACAGCCTGAAGGGGAAATTACTACTTGTAGCTAACATCTTCGTCAAATTACTGGACAATTCACCCCAATTTGCGGCAAACTGCGCGTATGGAAACGAGTCAATCGAGTTCTGCCAGAAACATCCTTGTGTTGCATGGCCCTAACCTGAACCTGCTCGGTAGCCGCGAGCCGGATATGTATGGACGCGTCACGTTAGACGAAATTAACGTACGTTTGGCGACATTAGCCAAGGAAAACGACGCTAATCTGACTTGCTTCCAGAGTAATTCCGAGACAGTGCTGGTAGAACGCGTCCAGCAGGCGAGAACCGATGGAGTGCAGTTCATCGTCATCAATCCGGCGGCATTCACCCATACCAGCGTGGCCTTGAGGGACGCGCTGGCGGCGGTTGCCATCCCGTTCATTGAAGTGCATCTTTCCAACGTGTTCGCGCGGGAAGCGTTCCGAAAAGAGTCGTTTTTCTCCGATCTCGCCGTTGGTGTAATCAGCGGCTTGGGCGCGGCAGGCTACGAATTCGCCGTGCAATTCGCATTAAACAATAAAAACTAGAGTTTCAAGGAGGGCATCATGGATTTGCGTAAACTCAAGACACTCATTGAGTTGGTGGAAAGTTCCGGCATTGCCGAACTGGAAATCAGCGAGGGCGAAGAGCGCGTCCGTATCACGCGCACCGCCGCATCCGCGATGCAAACCTCCTATGCGGTTGCACCGCAGCAAACCGTCATTGCCGCCGCACTGGCTGCGGAACCCGCCAAACCCGCAGCAGCGGAAGGCCATGTGGTGAAATCGCCGATGGTCGGCACGTTCTACCGTTCGGCCTCGCCGGGTTCCAAGGCGTTTGTGGACGTCGGCCAATCCGTCAACAGCGGCGACACTTTGTGCATCATCGAGGCCATGAAGCTGCTGAACGAAATCGAGGCGGATCAAAGCGGCGTCATCAAGGCAATTTTGGTGGAAAACGGCCAACCTGTGGAATTCGGGCAACCGTTATTCGTCATCGGTTAACCCTGCAATGGCGCGAATCACCAGCCGCATCCAAGTTCGGAGCCAATATTAATGTTTGAAAAAATCCTGATCGCCAACCGTGGCGAGGTTGCCCTCCGTATTCAGCGCGCCTGCCGCGAAATGGGCATTAAAACTGTCGTGGTGCATTCCGAAGCGGATGCCGACGCCAAGTATGTGAAGCTGGCCGACGAGTCGGTTTGTATCGGCCCCGCGCCTTCTTCGCAAAGCTACCTGAACATCCCCGCCATCATCAGCGCGGCAGAAGTCACCGACGCGCAAGCCATCCATCCCGGCTATGGCTTTCTTTCCGAGAACGCCGATTTTTCCGAGCGCGTCGAGAAATGCGGTTTTGTCTTCATCGGGCCGCGCGCCGAAACCATCAGGCTGATGGGGGATAAGGTGAACGCCAAGATTACCATGAAAAAAGCAGGTGTTCCCTGCGTGCCGGGCGTGGAGGGCGCGTTACCGGATATACCGGCCGAAATCGTCAAGATCGCGCGCAGCATCGGCTACCCGGTCATCATCAAGGCTTCAGGCGGCGGCGGCGGGCGCGGTATGCGCGTGGTGCATACCGAGGCGGCATTGCTCAACGCCGTCACCATGACACGCACCGAGGCGCAGGCGGCCTTCAATAACCCCATGGTATATATGGAAAAATTCCTGGAAAACCCGCGCCACATCGAATTTCAGGTGCTGGCCGACCAGCATGGCAACGCGGTTCATCTGGGTGAGCGCGATTGTTCGATGCAACGCCGCCACCAGAAGATTATTGAGGAAGCGCCTGCCCCGTTGCTCAATTTGCGCCTGCGCAACAAGATCGGCGAACGCTGCGCCGAAGCCTGCCGCAAAATCGGTTATCGCGGCGCCGGGACATTCGAATTTTTATACGAGAAAGGCGAATTTTTCTTCATCGAAATGAATACCCGGATGCAGGTAGAGCATCCCGTCACCGAGATGATTACCGGCATCGACATCGTGCAGCAGCAGATCCGTATCGCCGCCGGAGAAAAACTGCCGTTCAAGCAGCGCGATATCCAGTTCAGGGGGCATGCCATCGAATGCCGCATCAACGCCGAGCATCCTTATAAATTCACCCCGTCGCCCGGACGCATCACCTCCTGGCACGCCCCGGGTGGCCCCGGCATCCGTGTGGATTCCCATGCCTACAACAACTACTTTGTGCCGTCGCATTATGACTCGATGATCGGCAAGATCATCGCCTATGGCGACACGCGCGACCAGGCTATGGCGAGGATGTGTACCGCCCTGTCCGAGATGTGGGTGGAAGGCATCGACACCAACATTGCGCTGCATCGCGAATTGTTGCAGGACGCGGCCTTTGTGCGTGGAGGCACCAATATCCACTATCTTGAAGAGCGGCTGGCCGAGCGAACAAAAGATTAATAATTTCATTTTTCAATCACATAGTGCGTATTGTATGGGCGCGATAAATTACGCCCCCTGCTTGGTCATTTGACCTTCAAAATGGAATTGATAAATGCCGTGGCTGACCCTCACCGTTGACGCTGACGAGGAACATGCCGAAGCGCTGAGCGAAGCATTGCTGGAGTTCGGCGCGCTGTCGGTGGATTTGCTGGATGCCGATGCGGATACACCGGACGAGCAGGCGATTTTCGGCGAACCCGGCGAAGCGCCGCCCCGACGCGGTGCGGTGGAACCGTCTGGTGCGGGAGGGGCGGCTGGGCGGTTGCTCCCGCAATCGGCTGGCTTCGCCATAACCAGCGACTTGGCGAGTGTAGTTGACTCGCCTAGTCGAATGGCTAGTGGTTATATCAGTAACGTGTCGCAACTACCGCACGGCGTGTGGCAACACAACCGTGTAAGCGCATTATTCGATAATGACCGTGATGTGGCGGCAATCTTGCACAAAGCCGCCGGCAGCATCGGCCTGAAGAACCTCCCCGAGCACCGCATCGAGACACTGGCCGACAACGACTGGGTGCGCCTCACCCAATCGCAGTTCGAGCCGATCCGGATTTCGGCGCGGCTGTGGATCGTGCCGACCTGGCATGTTCCCGGCGACCCGGATGCCGTCAACATCGTGCTTGATCCCGGCCTGGCATTTGGCACCGGCAGCCACCCCACCACGCGGCTCTGCCTGCGCTGGCTTGATGACAACCTGCGGGGCGGTGAGAGCGTACTGGATTACGGCTGCGGCTCCGGCATCCTCGCCATTGCCACAATCAAACTGGGGGCTGCACGCGCCACCGGTGTTGATGTAGACTCGCAGGCTGTGACCGCCAGCCGCGATAACGCCGCCGCGAACCGGGTCGAAAACGTACAGTTTTACCAACCCGACAACGCGCCGCAAGGCAGCGCCGAAAAACTTTTGGCCGTGTACCCGTACGATCTGGTGGTGGCGAATATTTTGACCAACCCTCTGCGCATGCTCGCCCCGTTGCTGGCAGGTGCGACGCGGCAAGGCGGGCAAATCGTGCTATCGGGAATCCTTGAGGAGCAGGCGCAAGACGTGATGGACATATACCGGCAATGGTTCGGCCTGAACACTCCGGTTTTTGAGGAGGGATGGGCATGTCTGTCCGGACGGAAGCGTTAAATGGTATCGCCATGAACCCAGACAATTTATTATTCCATTTCTCCTTCAATAGAAAAATAATAATCAGTAGGTCGGGCTCTGCCCGACATTTATATCGGCGGGTAGAACCCGCCCTACAATATTGCTCTATTGATATAGAATTAAAATCAGACGTAATTCGTGTGATGACGGCGCATTCCCCCCTTTGTGAAAGGGGGGGGTGGGTTGAATTTCCCCACGCGTCATTTGGGAGATTATTTGGGACGAATTTAGAGAGAGCGCCATGAGCGGAACGACACTCTGCCCGCACTGCGACACGCGCTTCAAGATCGCCGAGCCGCAACTGGAAGCGCATCACGGCATGGTGCGTTGCGGGAGTTGCCTGAAAGCCTTCGACGCCCGCCCCAGCTTCGTTCCAGATCAGCCCAGCCCGCAGCTTGAATTGCCGATACCGGATGAGTCAGGCTCTGCTGAAGAAACCGATTTGAAAGAAGCAATTCAGACTGCCGGTGAAGCTGATGCTGCGGAAACCGTGCCCCCGGAAGCACCGGGTACGGAAATCCAAAGCACGGAAGCACAGAGCGCGGAAGCACAGAGCGCGGAAGTCACGCACCTTGAAACCCTGCCCCCTGAAACCCCTCATGGTGAAACACCCGATTCCAGCCAGCCCGGTACTGCTCACGCCGAACAGGATGGCGATGCTTCTCCAACTGGTCGGCAACCTTCAAAGGTTGTCGTTTTACACCCTAGGACGCTGGCCGAGCAAGTCGTCATCGTGCGAGATGAGAATATCAGCGAGCCGAAACCCGAATATCGCCGCTGGCCGTGGGTGGTCGCTTCCGTTCTGCTTGTTCTGCTGATGTTCGCACAAGCTGTCTATTTTTTTCGCAGCGACCTCGCCGCGCGCCTGCCCGGCTTGAAACCGGCACTCATGGTCTATTGTCGGGTGCTCAGGTGCAGCGTGCCGCTACAGCAAAGAACAGACTTGATGGGCATCGAGTCCTCCGACCTCGAAACCGAACCAGAGCATGAAAACCAGATTACCCTGAACGCCCTGCTGCGCAACCGCGCATCGTACCCGCAGGCATTTCCAAATCTTGAGCTCACGCTCAACGACACGCAGGACAAGCCGGTGGCGCGACGCATATTCAAGCCGAAAGATTATCTGCCGCCGCAGGAAAGCGAACAGACCGGCCTGTTGCCCGATCATGAACTCATCGTCAAGCTGTACCTCAATACAGCCGACCTCAGGCCGACCGGTTATCGCCTGGTGCTGTTTTATCCCCGGCAGTAGTATCGCGTTTGCCGATTCGTGCCTCTTTTCCAGCCAGCAGATTCCGAATATTTTTCTTGTGCCGCCAGATCAACAGCATCGCCAGAATGCCTGACGCAAGCGCCCACTCACGCGGCAAGCCAAGCAGTACCGCGTAAACCGGCACGATGACGGCAGCGGTCAACGCGGCCAGCGACGAAATGCGGAAAAGCGCAGCCATCAGCATCCAAGTCGCCAGTGCGCTCAGACCTAGCCAGACATTCAGCGCCAGCAACACACCCAGCGCCGTCGCCACGCCCTTGCCACCCTTGAAGCGCAGGAACACCGGGAACACGTGACCGAGGAATACCGCCAGCGTCACCGCCGCAACCAGCAGCACTCCTTGCTCATCGCGCCCGGTGAATTGCATCGCGACAAACACCGCCAGCCAGCCCTTGGCAGCGTCGCCGAGCAGCGTCAGCACCGCCGCCGCCTTCTTGCCGCTACGCAGCACGTTGGTCGCGCCGGGATTGCCGGAACCGTAACTGCGCGGATCGGGCAAGCCGAACGCCTTGCTCATCAGCACCGCGAACGAAACCGAACCCAGCAGGTAGGCGGCGACTATAAAAACTATGGTCAACATCGGGAATGCCTTAGAATTCGACAGGCACGAATTCTACGCGAATCGCCACTTGGCCACCAACCGGCAAAAACTCAACCAGCGAAACTCATGGACATCATCTTTCTGCGCGAACTCAAGGTCGAAACCCTGATCGGCATCTACGAATGGGAAAAGCGCGTGCCGCAAACCCTGCAACTCGACCTCGACATCGCCCTGCCCGGCAGCCGTGCCTGCCAGACCGACGACATCAAGGATGCGCTGGATTATGCGGAAGTCGCGCAACACATCCAGACCGTGCTGAGCGAAGGGCATTTTTCGCTGCTGGAAACCCTGGCCGAACACATCGCCCAGATCATCCTCAAGGACTTCGACGCCCCGTGGGTCAAGGTCAGTGTCGCCAAGCTGCAGGCGATCAGGAATTGCAAGATGGTGGGGGTTTGTATTGAACGGGGGCAGATTAAGTAATCTGGGGTGACCGTTCGCCCTGAGCTTGTCGAAGGGCATAGCTCACTAACATCAAAGTCAACTTCGCCGGGCTACCCCCGGCGGTGTTGCTTTTGTTTAGGCGCAGCGCAAAGGCTACAAAAACATCGCCGCCGAAACTCCAAATCTCGCTGCCAACGCCTTGGCCTGGCGAGCATTGAAATCGCGCCGCCCGGACAGCAATTCTGACACTGCACCTTGGCTGCCCAGCTCGGGCAGATCAATCTGGCGCAAGCTATCCCGCTGCATCAGGTAACGCAAGATCTCGGCTCCGGTCGCTCTTGGCGGCATTTTGTCTTTGGCTTCGTATTCGGCAATCAACTCCCCCAGATATTCCGCCAGCCGGGCGAGCGGGTGGTTTTCGTTTGCACCGCCCGCATCGAGAGCCGCATCGAGCGCTTCGACCAGAGCGGCATATTCTTTCGCATTGCGCGCCGGTTGCAGCAGTGGCGCGACATAGCTCCAGTGTTGTATGGCTGCCTTAAGTCGTGCGTTCATTTCCAGCCTCCTCCGTCATATTCCTTGTGCGTCAAGACTGCCCGGATAAACACTCGCCCCGTGTTGAAGTGAATCGCGGCAATCAGGCGCAGTTTGTTTCCTCCGATGTCGAACACGAATACATCGCCCACTTTATCGGTGCTGGGAAAGAGCATTCGCAATTCTGCAAAATTGCGCCACCCGGCTTTTTTGCAAAGGCGATACCACTGATCCAGCGCACTGGCGCACTGCGGATGCGCCTTCTGTGCCGCCACAATCCGGCGATGGGTGATGATGTGCATATAAATAATTATATCTCAAAAAGAGATACGGCGACATTACCCCCTCGGATGATGCTTCGCATGCAACTGCTTCAACCTCTCACGCGCCACATGCGTGTAAATCTGCGTGGTGGAAATATCCGCATGTCCCAATAACATCTGCACCACGCGCAAGTCCGCCCCGTGATTCAGCAGGTGCGTGGCGAAGGCATGGCGAAGGGTGTGCGGCGACATCGGTTTGTTCAGCCCGCCTGTTCTGGCGTGTTTCTTGATCAAATACCAGAACATCTGCCGCGTCATGCCTTCGCCTTTGGCGGTGACGAACAGCGCGTCGCTGACCTGCTTGCCGAGCAATACGCCGCGCCCGTCCGTGAGATAGCGGCGCAGCCAGTCCAGCGCTTCTTCGCCGAGCGGCACGAGCCGCTCCTTGCTGCCCTTGCCCATCACGCGCACCACGCCCATGTCCATGCTCACCTGGGTGATGCGCAGCGTCACCAGCTCCGATACGCGCAGGCCGGTGGCGTACAGCACCTCGAACATGGTGCGGGCGCGCAAGCCGAGCGGGGTCTGGGTGTCAGGCGCGTCGAGCAACCGCTCGACATCCTGTTCGGTGAGGCTCCCGGGCAGGTTGCGCGGCAGCTTGGGCGTGTCGATCTGCAAGGTGGGATCGGTGGTGATCTTGCCTTGCCGCAACAGATAGCGAAACAGGCGCTTGAGGCTGGAGATGGCGCGCCCGGTGCTGCTCGGCTTGGCTTTCTGGGTATACAAATAACCGAGATAGCCCTGTATGTCGGCATGCGTGGTTTGCTGGATAGAGGCGTCGCGCTGCTTTTCCAGCCAGAGCGCGAACTTGGCGAGGTCGCGCCGGTAGCTGTCCAGCGTGTTGCGCGACAGGCCATCTTCCAGCCACAGGTTGTCGCAGAATTCGTCGAGGAGGTCGGCGTTGTTCATCCCCCTCTCCCCTACCCCTCTCCGTGCGTGGTTGTTGCCGCTTCAGCGGCCTTACAACCACGGCCTACTCCTTGCGGGTGCACGAGGGGAGAGGGGATGGCATGTTCATGCGCCAGCAGCCAGCGCTTGATGTCCAGATGTGTACCGCTCGTGTGGCGGGCAAAGCCGCCCAGGCCGCCCTTGCCTACTATGCGATGGCAAGGGATGATGATGGGAATGGGGTTTGCGCCACAGGCTTGCCCGACGGCTTGCGCGCAGGATTTCAGCTCTGAGGCCAGTTCGCCATAGCTGCGCGTCTGGCCGCGCGGGATCGCCTGCATGGCTTGCCAGACTTTTTTCTGGTGCGGGGTTCCGTTCAATTCGAGAGGCACGGAAAACTGCGCGTCGGGTTTTTTTAGATAATGTAGCAATTGTTCGCACACGGTTTGGGCAAACGCATTGGTGGCACGCTGCGGTTTTTCACTCGCAGGCAGGAAGTCGATGCCGGTCAGCGCATCGACGGTGCAGCGGATGCCGAGCACGCCAAACGGGGTGGATAGTTTTGCCTGGTAGTCCATGCCGCGATGATAGCGCACCATGAATAAAAGATGGCAATAAAAACGGGAGCCGCGGCTCCCGTTTTGCCGTGCCGAAAAGCCGTTCCTTATTCGGCGACGCGCGCTGCCAGTTTTTAGTTCCGGCATAACGCATGCTGACGCAGGCATTAGCCTTCTCTGAAAACTCACCTTGCGGCGAGTTTTTCCTTGATACGCGCCGACTTGCCGGAGCGCTCGCGCAGGAAGTAGAGCTTGGCGCGGCGCACCGAGCCGCGACGCTTCACTTCGATGCTGGCGATGATCGGCGAATAAGTCTGGAAAGTGCGTTCCACGCCTTCGCCGGCGGAAATTTTGCGCACGATGAATGCGGAATTCAACCCGCGGTTGCGCTTGGCAACCACGACACCCTCGAAAGCCTGAACGCGCTTGCGTTCGCCTTCGACCACGTTCACGTTGACAATTACGGTGTCGCCGGGCGCGAAAGCCGGGACGGTTTTGCCCAGGCGGGCGATTTCTTCTTTTTCCAATGTTTCGATCAAACTCACTTTACTGCTCCTTTTTTTTAAGTCTTGTTCCTTCTGCAGGACACCTCTATAAATCCAAACCCCGTCGCGATACTGCGTTGCTCAAAAAATTTTATCGCTTACATATAACTCATATGCCGCGCACTAAAATTTCCTTCGCGCCTTGTCCCGCTTAGGATTTTAAATTTTTAGTGGCGTCCTGAAACGCCGCCAGAAGCCCAGACTCCTCTTTTGTCAAATCGCGCACGGCCAGCAAATCCGGCCTGCACAACCACGTCCTGCCCAAAGACTGCTGAAGCCGCCAGCGCTGTATCTCGGCATGATTGCCGGACAGCAGCACCGGGGGCACGGCTTCCGCATTAAACAATTTCGAGTTGGTAAACTGTTCCGGGCGGGTGTAGTGCGGGCAATCCAGCAGGCCCTGCACGAACGAATCCTGCTCCGCCGATCCGGCATCGCCCAATACTCCGGGCAGTTGCCGCACTACGCTGTCCATCAGCACCATCGCCGCCAACTCGCCACCGGACAACACGTAGTCGCCGATGGAAATTTCTTCATCCACATACTGGCGGATCAGGCGCTCATCCACGCCTTCATAACGCCCCGCCAGCAGGATCAAGCCTTCCTCCGGCTGTGCCACCAATTCCTTGACCACCGCATGGGTCAGCAACCTGCCCTGCGGCGACAGATACACCATGCGGCTCTTTTTCACGCCGCTTGCCGCCTGCCGCTGCCTGGCCGCGCTGATCGCGCCTGCCAGCGGCTCCGCCAGCATCACCATTCCGGGGCCGCCGCCGTAGGGGCGGTCGTCGATGGTGCGGTAATTGTCCGTGGTGAAATCGCGCGGATTCCACGTATGTAAAACAAAACTGCCCTGTTCTGCCGCACGCCGCGTGATGCCGTATTGCGTCAGCGCATCGAACATTTGCGGAAATAACGTGATGACATCGAAGATCATCTCAGGTAATCCGCCGCCCAATTCACCCGGATGGTCTTGTTTTTCAAATCCACTTGCTTGATGGCCGAAGCCACAAACGGAATCAGGGTTTCGCCGCTGTCACCCTGCACGCTCAACACTTCGTTCGCGCCGGTTTCCAGCAAGCTTGTTACCGTTCCCAATGTTACGCCCGCTTCATTCACCACCGCGAGCCCGATCAGATCCGACCAGTAGTATTCGTCTTTATCCTGCTTCGGCAAGCTGCTGCGCGGCACGGCAATCAGCATGCCTTTCAGCTTTTCGGCTGCGGTGCGATCCGGGCAGTCCGGCAACTGTGCAACCAGTGTTTTGTTGTGCGCTTCGCCTTGCTCTACTTTTACCTCGCGCCACGGGCCGTGCTCGTGGCCGATCCACCAAGATTCATAATCCAGCAGGCTGTCGAGATATTCGGTAAACGGCTGGATTTTGACCAACCCGCGAATACCATGTGCGGCTGCTATACGCCCCATGATTACCATGGAGCTTGTGTCATTAGGCGGCAGCTGTGGCACCGGCGCGCTTGACCAGCTTGGCAACGGTGTCGCTCAGCTGCGCACCCTTGCTTTGCCAATGGCTCACGCGCTCCAGTTGGATGCGAAGCGCTTCCTGGCCTTCCGCTACCAGCGGATTGTAAAAACCGATGCGCTCGATGAAACGACCGTCGCGGCGATTGCGCGAATCCGCCACTACCACATTGAAAAATGGACGGTTCTTGGAGCCGCCACGTGAAAGACGAATAATGACCATAAAAAACCTATAAAGTGATTAGCCTAGCGAAAGGGCGCGAATTCTACGTTATTTTGAGCACTTCTTGCAACAAAACTTCGTGTGGCGAATTGGCTCAGGATAAAAGTTGCGGAGAGTAATCGCAAGAAGGGGTATCAGCCACCGCCCTAATGTATAATGCGCGCCTTTGAAAACAACCCGATAGGGGGCGTTATGCCTATTTATGCTTATGCGTGCAGCGATTGCGGTTTGCAAAAGGACGTGATGCAGAAAATGAGCGATGCGCCGCTCACAACCTGCCCTGAATGCGGAAAGGAGACTTTTACCAAACAACTGACTGCCGCCGGTTTTCAACTGAAGGGAAGCGGCTATTACGCTACCGACTTCAAGAATGGCAGCCAGCCGAAGGCCGAACATAAGACTGAGCCGAAGGCTGAACCCGCTTGTGCGTCTTCTTGCGCCAGTGCCGATACCTGTCCGATGGCAAGCGGCGTTGCTTAACCTGATGAAAAAATACCTTATCACCGGCCTGCTGGTCTGGGTTCCGCTCGGCATCACCTTCTGGGTGCTGGATCTGACCATCGGAACGATGGATCAGACGTTGCTGTTGCTGCCGGAACAATGGCGCCCGGACAAGGTGCTGGGCATGCATATTCCAGGGCTGGGTATCATCCTGACGCTGGGGGTCGTGCTGCTCACCGGCTTGCTGATCCGCAACGTGTTCGGCCAGAAGCTCTGGGATGCGTCGGAGAAAGCGATGCTGCATGTGCCGTTTGTCGGCAGCATCTACAAAGGCGTCAAGCAGGTCAGCGATACCTTGCTGTCCGGCAGCGGCAATTCCTTCCGCAAGGTGCTGCTGGTGCGTTACCCCCACCCGCAAGCATGGTCGCTGGCGTTTCAGACCAGCGTGCCGGGCGAGGTGGCGGACAAGCTCGATGATCCCTACGTCGCGGTGTTCATCCCGACTACGCCCAGTCCGGTGAACGGATTTTATTTTTATGTGCGCAAGGCCGACACGATCGAGCTTGACATGACGGTGGATGTCGCATTGCGCACCATCGTTTCGATGGGTGTGGTGGCGGATCAGGAAACCGGAAAGCAACGCGCCCCCGCCCAAAGCCCTTGAAACAGCATTTGAACCACGAAGAACACGAAGGCTGCGAAGAAAAACTATGCATTGCTCCAAAAATGAATGTTGCCTTGCAGGTGAGCGCCCAATGTTATACAACTTTACAAAAAACCTTCGTGATCTCTGTGATCTTCGTGGTGAAATGCTTTTTATAGAATAACCTCTAATCAAATAAACCTGTTTTTATCCTTAGAAACCGAATCATGCGAACTCATTACTGCGGACTGCTCAACACAGATCAACTCGACCAAATCGTCAGCCTGTGCGGCTGGGCGCATCGCCGCCGCGACCACGGCGGGGTGATTTTCATCGACCTGCGCGACCGCGAAGGCCTGGCGCAGATTGTCTGCGACCCTGATCGCCCGGAGATGTTCAGGATCGCCGAACAGGTGCGCAACGAGTTCGTGCTGCGCGTCACCGGCAAGGTGCGCCACCGGCCAGCCGGCACGACCAATGCCAACATCACCAGCGGCGCAATCGAGATACTGTGCCACGAGATCGAAGTGCTGAACATATCGGTGGCCCTGCCGTTCCAGATGGACGACGAAAACCTCTCCGAAAACGTGCGCCTGACGCATCGCGTGCTCGATTTGCGCCGCCCTCAGATGCAGAAAAACATGATGCTGCGCCACAAGGTGGCGATGGCGTTCCGCCGTTTCCTCGACAGTCGCGGCTTCATCGATATCGAAACACCGATGCTGACCAAGTCCACGCCGGAAGGCGCGCGCGACTACCTGGTGCCGTCGCGCGTCCATCCCGGCGAATTTTTCGCACTGCCGCAATCGCCGCAGTTGTTCAAGCAGTTGCTGATGGTGTCCGGTTTCGACCGCTATTACCAGATCACGAAATGCTTCCGCGACGAGGATTTGCGCGCCGACCGCCAGCCGGAATTCACCCAGGTGGATATCGAGACTTCGTTCCTGACCGAGACGCAAATCACCGCGCTGATGGAAGAACTGATCCGCAACGTATTCAAGGAATCGCTGGATGTCGATCTGCCCAACCCGTTCCCGCGCATGACTCATGCGGAAGCGATGGCGCGCTACGGTTCGGACAAACCCGATCTGCGCATCACGCTGGAACTGACCGAGGTGACCGACACGGTGAAGGATGTCGCGTTCAAGGTGTTCGCCGGGGTCGCCAATCAGGCCAATGGCCGCGTGGCGGCGTTGCGTATTCCCAACGGCGCAAGCCTGACCCGTGGCGAGATCGACGCCTATACCGAGTTCGTGAAGATTTACGGCGCGAAGGGACTGGCCTATATCAAGATCAACGATGTGACGCAGCTCAACGAGACCGGCCTGCAGTCTCCGATCGTGAAGAACCTTCACGAGGCGGCGCTGAAGACCATCGTCGAACGCACCGGCGCACAGAATGGCGACCTCATCTTCTTCGGCGCCGACAAGACCAAGATCGTCAACGACGCGCTCGGCGCGTTGCGCAGCAAGATCGGCCACGAAAAAGGTTACGTCAACGGCAAGGCGTGGAAGCCGCTGTGGGTGGTGGACTTCCCGATGTTCGAATACGACGAGGAGGCCAAGCGCTGGACGGCCTGCCATCACCCGTTCACCGCGCCAAAGGACGAACATCTCGCACTACTGGAAAGCGATCCGGGCAAGTGCTTGGCGAAGGCTTACGACCTCGCGTTGAATGGTTCGGAACTTGGCGGCGGCTCGGTGCGTATCCATAAGGAAGCGGTGCAGTCGCAGGTGTTCCGCGCGCTCAACATCGGCGCGGAAGAAGCGCAGCTCAAGTTCGGCTTCCTGCTCGACGCGCTGCAATACGGCGCGCCGCCGCATGGTGGCCTGGCGTTCGGGCTGGATCGCATCGTCACGATGATGACCGGCTCCGAATCGATCCGCGACGTGATCGCCTTCCCCAAGACGCAGCGCGCACAATGCCTGCTGACCCAGGCGCCGAGCGCGGTGGATGAGAAGCAGTTGCGCGAACTGCACATCCATTTGCGCAAGCAGGTGCAGACGTCGGTGGAAGTAGCGAAGGGCTAAACATGGCGATTCCTGATTTTCAATCGTTGATGTTGCCTTTGTTGAGGATGTTGGCGGGTGGGCGCGAATACTCGGTGCAGGAAACGGTTGATTTGCTTGCGTTGCAATATCAATTGACTGAAGAAGAAAAAAGCCAATTATTGCCAAGCGGTCGTTCCCCAATTTTCTACAACCGTATTGCTTGGGCAAAGGCTCATTTGAAAAGGGCAGGACTGATTGAGCGACCGCGAAGAGGCTATTACAAAATTTCCGAAATAGGTGAGAAGGTTCTGGAATCTTCGCCTGCTGTAATCAATTTGAGGTTTCTGAAACAATTTCCTGAATATGTAGCTATCCGGGAGCGCGAAGAGCCAAGTGGAGAGTCGCAGCAGGATTCAACTATTTTTGCGGATCAACTTGAAACTCCAGAAGAGTTAATTGAGGATGGTGCGAGGGAGATACGCAGGAATTTGGCTGAAGAAATCTTGCAGCGCATCAAGGGGTGTTCACCCGCATTCTTTGAACGGCTCGTTGTGGAGTTGCTGGTCAAGATGGGCTACGGCGGCACGCGCCAGGATGCCGGGCGCGCTATCGGGCGCAGTGGCGACGAAGGGATCGACGGCGTCATTCACGAAGACCGCTTGGGTTTGGATGTAATTTATCTCCAAGCAAAACGTTGGGAAAGCGTAGTGGGGCGCCCGGAAATACAGAAATTCGTCGGTGCGCTGCAAGGGCAACGCGCCAAGAAAGGTGTGTTCATCACCACCTCCGATTTCACCAAGGAAGCCGTCGAATACGTTCGCAACATCGACAACAAGGTGGTGCTGATTAACGGCACCTTGCTGGCTAACCTGATGATGGATCACAACGTCGGCGTGTCGCTTGCGGCAACCTACGAAATAAAGAAGATCGATTCGGATTATTTTCTGGAAGAGTAAACCAGGTCAATCGAAGGAGCGCAATCATGGGTGTGACTTACGCGGATTTGAAAATTACCAATCTGTTCAGCAAGCAAAGTATCAATGCGCATGCATTGGTCGATACCGGCGCGACCTTCATGTGCGTGACCGAGGAAATGGCGCTGCAACTGGGCTTCGATACGGCAGAGGTCGCCGGGCATGTCGTGACGCTGGCAGATGGGCGGCAAATCAGGGTGCCGCGCATTGCCCCGATCGAAATAGAATTTGGCAACCGCTCATATGTCACGGAGGCGCTGGTGTTGGGCGACGAGCCGCTGATGGGGGTATTGCCGCTGGAGGCGATGGACTTGATGGTTGATCCGTTGCGCCAGCAAGTCATTGTCAACCCGGCCCATCCGAATTTTCCGGTGGCATCGGCAAAGTAGCAGCGCGCGAATTGAGCATGGCGACAGCATTTACCGGAACCACGGCATTCTTCCGTAATAGATCGGCGACGCATCTCCCGCTGTGGTGGGTTCTGTTCGCATTTTTGTTGGCACTGATGCCAACCCCGGTTAATGCGGCTGGCGCGGGCGGGATTCCGCTGCAAAGCATCGCGGTGGCCGAACTCCCCGCCGAGGCGCACGACACATTGCGCGCGATCGAGCAGGGCGGGCCGTTCGCCTATGAGCGCGACGGCACGATGTTCAAGAATTACGAGCGTGTGTTGCCGCAGCAGGCGCGCGGTTACTATCGCGAATACACGGTGAAAACGCCGGGCGCGCGCAACCGCGGCGCCCGGCGCATCGTATGTGGGAAGTTGCCAGAATGTTATTACAGCCCCGATCATTACCGGACTTTCAAACGCATCAGAGAATAGCCATGAATCCGCTGGCACAACAATTGAACGATGTCGCCGCCGCTGGCAGTTACACGCTGGCATGCAGCGTGGACGAGTTGCGCGCCGCCGCCAACGGGGCGAATTTCGCGCTGTTCGAGGCTGACCTCAAGGGTGTCAAAGGCAAGCAGAACCTGCTCAACACGCTGGCGCACGCCGCCGCTTTTCCGGCGGAGTTCGGCGCAAACTGGGATGCGCTGACCGATGACCTGTGCGACCTGTCCTGGTGCGGCGAGAAGGTCGGCTATGTGCTGTTGTTGCGCAATGCCAGCGACACGCTCGGCCTTTCCGCCAACGACAGGGAAATCGCACAGGACATCCTGGCAGACACGGTGGTGTACTGGCGGCAGCGCAACAAAGCCTTTTGGATATTCTTCTCCTGACTTCATTTCATTGGCGATACTGCGTTGGCTTCTTCGTTCGCTCCTAGTCGTGTAACGGCGACACGTTACTGGCAAAACCAGCCGATTGCGGGAGCCGTTAC
Source organism: Nitrosomonadales bacterium (assembly GCA_016218475.1). Lineage (GTDB taxonomy): Bacteria > Pseudomonadota > Gammaproteobacteria > Burkholderiales > Gallionellaceae > Gallionella. The sequence continues at coordinate 22,861 of JACREB010000138.1, forward strand.
TTGGCCGTTCCTCCCGCACCGGAGGGCTACGCCCACACCGTCTCGGAACGGCACAAGCACTGCCAGCGTCGCTCACTCGTTGCCGCCTTGTCTCGCCTTCGAACCGAAGCCAGGAGTATGATGCAACGCTACAAACAGCCGGTCTCGGTGCTGGTGCTGATCTACACCGACAAGCTGGAGGTACTGTTGCTGGAGCGCACCGACCATCCCGGCTACTGGCAATCCGTCACCGGCAGTTGCGAAGCGGGAGAAACACCGGTTGAAACGGCGCTACGCGAAGTGCGCGAGGAAACCGGGCTGGACGCGCGCCAATACGCGCTTGCCGACTGGCAGGTGCAAAACGTCTATGAGATTTACCCGCAATGGCGGCACCGTTATCCTCCCGGCATCACACACAACACCGAGCACGTGTTCGGCCTGAAACTGCCGCGCCCTGTTGCTATCCGGATCGCGCCGGGCGAGCATTTGAATTCTCGGTGGCTGGCATGGCAGGATGCCGCAGAAAAAGTTTTTTCACCGAGCAACCGTGCGGCGATAATGCAATTGCCGCAGCATGTTTTTGCCGGTTAGCTGTTCCGCGTGGGCTACAATGAAGGTGACCTCTTAACCGTAGGGTGGGCTATGCCCACCATGCCTGTCCTGAGCTTGTCGAAGCGGTCGGGCGCAGCCCGACCTTGTATCGTTCCCACGGTCACCGTGGGAACGCCTCTGCGGACGCTCTGCGTCCCGTGCCGCAGGAGCGGCACAACTGCATTCCCACGCTCCAGCGTGGGAACGATAGCTAATTCAACAGGAGCAAAGCTTCGTTTTTTTGCGGCGCACACAACATGAAGTTTATTGACGAATCAAAAATCGAAGTCATCGCAGGCGACGGCGGCAACGGCGTGGCCAGTTTCCGCCGTGAAAAATATATCGAAAAGGGTGGCCCGGACGGCGGCGACGGCGGGCGCGGCGGCAACGTGTATGCGCTGGCAGACCGCAACATCAATACGCTGGTGGACTTTCGTTTTGCCCGCATGCACCGCGCCAGAAACGGCGAAGGCGGGCGCGGCTCGGATTGCTACGGCAAAGGCGCCGCCGACATCGTGTTGCGCATGCCGGTCGGAACCGTGATCACCGATATCAACAGCGGTGACGTCATCGCCGACCTCACCCACGACGGCGAAAAAACCTTGCTGGCGCAGGGCGGTAAAGGCGGGCTGGGCAACCTGCATTTCAAGTCGAGCACCAACCGCGCGCCGCGCCAATGCACGCCCGGCGAGAAGGGTGAAACGCGCGAGCTGCAACTCGAACTGAAAGTGCTCGCCGATGTAGGGCTGCTCGGCATGCCGAACGCCGGAAAATCCACTTTCATCCGAGCCGTTTCGGCGGCGCGCCCCAAGGTGGCCGATTACCCGTTCACCACGCTGCATCCGAATCTGGGCGTGGTGCGGGTGTCGCATGAAAAAAGTTTTGTCATCGCCGACATCCCCGGCCTGATCGAAGGCGCGGCGGAAGGCGCCGGGCTGGGGCATCAATTCCTGCGCCATCTGGCGCGCACCCGCCTGCTGCTGCATCTGGTGGACATCGCGCCGATGTACGAGGGAACCGATCCGGTCGCCGAAGCGCGCGCCATCCTCAACGAACTGAAGAAATACGATCCATCGCTTTATGAAAAACCGCGCTGGCTGGTGCTGAACAAACTGGATCTGCTGGAAAATCGCGATGAGAAAATAGCCGCATTTCTCAAGCAATTTACCGACTTCGACCGCCACTTTGCCATCTCGGCAATCAACGGCGAGGGTTGCAAGGAATTGACTTATGCGATCATGGGGCGTTTGCAGGAGAGGGTCGAACAAGAGCGGCAAGCCACCGCAGAAAGCGCGCAGGAAACCGACGCGGATACAATATAACAACATGAAAACCATATTAACCCAATGCAAACGCATCGTCGTCAAAGTCGGCAGCAGCCTGGTGACCAACCAGGGCGCGGGACTTGACCTTGGCGCGCTCGGCAACTGGGCACGGCAGATCGCCGCGCTCAACGCGGGAGGCCGCGAGGTGGTGCTGGTATCCTCCGGCGCGATTGCCGAAGGCATGCAGCGTCTCGGCTGGGAAACCCGTCCCACTTCTATACACGACTTGCAGGCCGCCGCCGCAGTCGGGCAAATGGGGCTGGTGCAGGCCTATGAAAGCTGCTTCCGCAAGCATGACCTGCATGCGGCGCAAGTGCTGCTGACCCACGCAGACCTGGCCGACCGCGAACGCTACCTGAACGCGCGCACCACGCTGACTACGCTGCTATCGCTGCGCGTCATCCCGATCATCAACGAAAACGACACGGTCGTCACCGACGAAATAAAATTCGGCGACAACGACACGCTGGGTGCATTGGTCGCCAACCTGATCGAGGCCGATGTGCTCGTTATCCTCACCGACCAGCGCGGCCTCTACACCGCCGACCCGCGCAAAGATCCGAACGCCACGCTGATCGGCGAGGCGCAGGCAGGCGACGCGCAACTGGAAAGCGTGGCCGGCGGCACAGGCAGCCAGATCGGGCGCGGCGGCATGATCACAAAAATACTCGCGGCGAAACGCGCGGCGCGTAGCGGGGCGCATACCGTCATCGCTTCCGGGCATGAGCGCGATGTGCTGTTGCGCCTGCTGCAAGGCGAGGCCATCGGCACGCTGCTCACCGCGGCCACTCCCACTTTGGCGGCGCGAAAACAATGGCTCGCGGATCATCTTCAGGTCGCGGGAAAACTGGTGCTGGATAACGGCGCGATCAAGGCGTTGCGCTCCGAAGGCAAGAGCCTGCTGCCGATAGGCGTCAAAAGCGTGTCCGGGGAATTCGAACGCGGAGCCGTCGTCGCCTGCATCGGCGAAGACGGCAGCGACATCGCGCACGGCCTGACCAACTACAACGCCGAAGAAGCGCGGCGCATTGTGCGTCACGCCAGCCAGGAAATCGAGTCCCTGCTAGGATACGGCGGCGACGAAGAAATCATCCACAGGGATAATTTGGTTCTTTTGTGAAACGGCAGGACTAGCAGATCGTTCCGCTAAAACAGTTACAAATAAACCGTTCGGACTGACCCTTCGACTACGCTCAGGACTAAAGGCCTTGTCGAAGGCCAGTATTGGCGCGGGACCAGCGGTTCGACAAGCTCTGATGGAACAACTAACCGCGAACGGTAACGGTTTTGCTGGAGCGCACTGCTAGATTGCGGCGTAGACTGACTTGCGCAGCAAGTTAAGCCGCACAGCAATGGTCGGAGCCGAAATTCCCCATTTGGTTACGTTCATGAATGCCGGCTTTCGGGCAATAAAATACGGGCCCCAACATTTCGCTGTGTGCCATAGGCTCTTGGGGCGGGGAAAATACTGCATGTGTTTGTAAGTTTTCCTCGATCTTAGTTTTTGTCCAATTCCTGATTGAAAAAATTGATCAATGTCGCGATTTCATCTGGCCTTTGAACGAAGCGAAGGCCAACCCGATGAGTCAACGTGCCGTCTGGGAGGTTTGCCATCGTTGTGTTACGTAATTCAAGATCGGCGACAACAGCCTTGCCGTTTGGAACGAAGATGCGACAACCTTTCAGCACTGTCCCCGGGGCGAGTCTGATGTCGCAATCATAAAGCATGCATCCCAAGCCATCGCGGCTGACGTCGCTAATACGAGATTCAAAAGAAATAACACCACTCGCTTCGGCAATACAACACAGCGAAGATACGGCAGAAACCGGCGCTTCAGTAATGCAACGCAACGTCGATATTCCAGAAATCGGTATGCGCGGATGCTCGCGTCGATTGGAGGAGATGAGCGTCTCGGGCATGGCAAACTGAATAGCCGGTTGATTCTCAAACAGAGTCTCAGTGGGGTTTGAACACCCGAATTCGAGGTGCGCATCCTGATAGTTTGTAGTGAAAGTCAGGGAAGGCAATTTAAGCAGCTTTTTGTTCAGTAATTTGTTCGCACAATATGAGACGGCAAAGCAACTCTTGTGTGGATCAACAAAAATAATTTTTGATATAAACGTCCAGCTATTTCCGATTTCCACATAAATCGAACAGCGTTCCTTCGCCAGCGCCTGCAGAACACGGCAGATTTCGATGCGGGAACGATATAGTATGTTCTTGGGAGGCTTGGTCTTGTCGTATGCGGCAGGAGCGTTCATGATTTGTCGTTGTGATGAGCATTTACGCCAACATCGGGGTTTCGATTTGACGATTATATATGTTGGCGTATTCCGTGCATTCTGACTACGGCATGATCTTTTCTATGTTTGATGCCAATCAGAGAGCCTCACGATAAATTTGTTCTCTGAAATTTATGATAAAAATCAATGATGGTAGGGTGGGCGCGCTTTTGTGCCCACGCGGATACCAAACCGCGTGGGCATAACCAGCGACTTGGCTGTCGTCTTTTGACAGCCTAGTCGAATGGCTAGTGGATATATCAGACGATAAACCTGTCTGCCTACCCTGCGCTATTCTTTGAGAACAAATTTATCCTGCAGAGAGCCTTGTGAGTTCTTGACTTCCGGAGGCTTTTCATTTTTGAACCATCCGGTTTTTCTAAAGTGGCTTTATCTCTGGCTTAGCGCTCAAACCGAGACTTATACGCACAAGCTGCGGAATCCCATGTACGCCGAGCTTGCTCATCATGCGCGCCTTGTGGACTTCCACAGTGCGTACGCTGATGCCCAGCTCAGCGGCAATATCGCGGTTGTGTTTGCCGCTTACGACAGCTTGCATAACTTCTTTTTCTCGCTGGGTCAGATGAGCCATGCGTTCGACAAATTGAGCTTCACGCCGATAAGCATTCTTCCTCTCTTCTTGACGGGACAGCGCCTCTTCTATTGAGGCCAGCAGGTGGTTTTCATCCAATGGTTTTTCAATAAAATCAACGGCCTCCGAGCGAAAAGCTGCGCAGGCCGAGGTGACGTCCCCGTGCCCGGTAATGATTATTACCGGTAGGGTGCTTCCCATTTCGCGCAGCTTTTGCTGCAGGGTCAATCCATCCATTTCATCCATGCGAAGGTCGACGAGCAGGCAGCCATACCAATCGTCCCGCCTGGAGGCGAGGAAGCTTTCGGCGCTGGCGAAAATGGCCGTGCGATATCCGTGAAGGCCGAGCAGCAGGCTGAGGGAATCACGCACTGAGGGATCATCGTCGACGATGAATACGGTTTTATCCATGAGTTGGATGGCCGGAAGCAAGGGGGAGATAGAGTTTGAAACAGCCGTGTTGCCCGGCTTCAGCCACCAGCGCACCACCATGCGCTTCAACGATTGCGCGGCTGATGGCCAAACCCAAGCCGAGGCCTTTAGCCTTGGTCGTAGCGAATGGTTCAAACAAATTTTTGGCGATTGATTCGGGGATGCCGGGGCCGCTATCCTCTACGGTTATGCACAGTCTGCCGTTTGCCACGCGCTCGCTTCTTACCCATATTTCGCGCAGCACTTTGGTGTGTTCGGCGACGGACTCCACGGCATTGGCGAGCAGATTGCGTAATACCAAATCAAGTTGCATTCGGTCAGCTACAAGTATCTGGTCAGGCGCCGCCGTTACGTTCAGAGCGATTCCTGCATCGGTGCATTGGTCGCGAACAGATGTTGCAGCAGATTCAATCAGATCATGCAGCGCAAAGCGTTCCATGAGAGTCGAGCCGGAGCGAAAAAAATCCCGCAGGCGAACTACAATCTTCGCAGCCCGGCTTGCCTCATTTGTCATGCGGTTTATGGCCAAACGCAGCGCTTCGACATCGGCGTTCTGGCTGAGCATTTTTTGGCAAGCTGCGCCATAAGTGCCCAGCGCTGACAGTGGTTGGTTCAGTTCGTGCGCCAACGCCGCAGCCATCTCTCCAGCGGCCGATAGCCGTAGCGATTGCTTGAGCATTTCGGCATCGCGACGCTGCGTATCGACGACAACGCCTATAAAGTAACCCACCAGAGCAAATACGGTAGCGCGCATCTGCACATCGAACAGTTCTATCAGCACACTATTCCCGAATTGTTCGGCAATGACCATCCCCAGTTGTAACGCTACCGAACAAAGTATGGCTCCGCATAAACCCTGGCGTGAGGACGCCCAGACTATTGGCAGGAACAGCGTAAAAAAATAACCGAAAGAGGTGGGTTTACTCTCGTTGAATGCTATCCATATCAACAGAAAGGTCAGGGCAAGATAACCCAGTGTTTCCACTTTGACGGTTGCAGCATAATACGCGCGTCTTCGTTTTGCATCACGCAAGTGCCAGAGAAGCGGCAATCCGATGATTATGCCGGAGGCGTCGGACCAGAAGAAATGCAAAACGGCAAATCCCCAGTTTCCCAATCCGCCGAAAGTATTGGCTGCCGAGTAAACTGTGGCTACCAAGACGCCGTTGAATATGGAACCGAGAGCGATGATAATCACCCAGGCAAACAGGTTCTCACGGTTATTGAACATGCCGCCATCCGGGCAAAATCGCAGCAGGATCGATGCAAGCATTAAATAATCGAAGGTCATCAGGATGCAGACCAAAAACTTCGCCGCAAAATTGTCGCTATAGCCAAAAATCAACAACTCGGCGCTGAGCATGGAAACAAAGACTAGACCCGCTGCCCTCGCACCATTTTGCAGGAAAAGGAACACGATCAACGCCGCCGCCGGATTCCAGGGCGTAATGTTGACGTTGTGGAATGAGTCGATATTGCTAACCCATTCAGTAAAAACGTAAATCAACAAAAAAGAGATGTAGGTAATTCCTTTTTGCCACAAAAATTTCCGATTTTGCACTCGACCAACCTCCATTAACTACGCAGCAAATTATCTGCCAAATGACATGATTCTGTCAGCGCAAAAAAGCGATTTTCCTAGCAAAAGTGTCTCAGGATAGCCTATTCAGGCAATTTCTTAAAAGCGGTAAAGCCTGGCTGTAAGTAAAACCCTTAGTGATGCCCCTAATTATATTTGCAACATCAATCGGATAGTATTCTTCGCCATTAAAGAAAAGGGTTGGAAAGACAGCCAGATGGACGACTTGGTGCATAATTTTATTTTAATTTGATGCTGCAAGTATGAAACCTGCTTCTTGGAAGACGAGAAATCGAGAAAACCTCAGGAGAAAAATATGAAAAAAATAGCGGTTGTTTTATTCCCCATTTTGCTTGCGGCTTGTGCTTCCGAACCGAAAACGGGCTCTCAGCCCTCCCAATCAGGAGGCGCTGCAAATAAATCTCCGGCTGTAGCCCATTCAGGGGCAAGTGGAATTAATCAAGCAGAAATTGAAGCGCGCAAACTGGAAGAAGCACGCAAACTGGAAAAAGCGCGCAATGAAGCGCGGGAACTGCAAAAACAGAGTGTTTATTTCGATTTCGACAAGTATGTTGTCAAACCAGAGCACCAGAATATTGTTCAGCGACAAGCGGAATTCGTCAAAACGCACAAAAATGTCACTGTTACCCTGGAAGGAAATGCAGATGAGCGCGGAAGCAATGAATATAACCTTGCGCTAGGCGATAAGCGCGCCAATGCCGTTCGGAAAGATCTCGAATTACTGGGCGTCCCTGCAACGCAAATCAGGGTTGTAAGCATGGGTGAAGAAAATCCACGGCTCTCGTGCCATGAAGAGAAATGCTGGAAAGAAAACCGCAGAAACGACTTTATCCATAAGTTTGATTAACCCGGATAATCCATTAGTGCCAAACAATGCCGCAATTGGAGGGTAGGCGAATTTCTCTAATGAACTATTTGGAATTAATGGATTTCAATTGCCAAACTGTATTGGGCAGTGACCGTCACCCTGTTCCGCTTTTGGGAAATGTGAATTTCTGGTTTGGGCTTTGCCGCGTTCAACCCAGCCTGCGGTGACTGGTGTAAACGGATTTGGTGTCTGGCTAAACGACAGGGTTGGATGCGGCACAGCCTCTCAGGCCTGTGGGTTGCATCAACTGCGCGCTGTCGCGCGAATTCGCGCATTGCTGCTTTCCATCCACTTCTTGATGCGGTTGGCATCGCCGATGCGGCTGTTTTTCCCCCATGAGTCGAGCAACACGATGATCACCGGGCGCCGGTTGATTGTCGCCTCCATTACCAGGCAGCGTCCCGCCTCGCTGATGTAACCGGTCTTGCTCACACCGATATCCCACGAGGCGCTCTTGACCAAAGGATTGGTGTTGACAAACCGCATTTCGCGCCCTCTCCAGCCATCCACGGAATGCGACGCGGCAGTCGTGTATTGATGTATCAAAGGGTAGCTGCTTGCCGCCTCGACCATCTTGACGAGATCATATGCGGTCGAAACATTGTTGCTGTTTAATCCGGCGGGGTCCAGGAAGCGCGTATTTCGCATTCCAAGTTCGTAGGCCTTGTTGTTCATCGCCATGATTGCCGCGCTGTACCCGCCGGGGTAAGTGCGCGCCAGGGCGGCGGCGGCGCGATTTTCAGAGGCCATCAATGCCAGCTTGAGCAATTCGTTGCGCGTCAATTTCATGCCGACGCGCAGACGCGAGCGCGTGCCTTTTAGCGTATCGACGTCCGCCGCATCGATACTGATTTCTTCATTCGGCGGTTGTTGCGCGTCCAGCACCACCATTGCCGTCATCAATTTGGTAATGGAGGCTATGGAAGTCAGTGTGTCGGAGTTTTTGGTGTACAGCGTACTCTGTGTTTTTTGGTCATAAATAAGCGCGATCGAGGAATGCAGCCTCGGCGAGGAATTGGTGCTTGATATTGCGCCGGACTGGGTCCGCTCGGACTTGAAGGCAACGCGTGTCGCGTTATGTTCCCCCGCATGAGCTACCAGCATTTGTCCGAACAGCAGACAAATCAGTAATATTTTTTTCACAAACAACTCCCCCTGAACCCTCTTATTGCCGCGTAGCATACATTAAAATTGATATAAATCAATAGTCAGGATGAATTTTCTCCTCTCGCTTCTGAAGGCTCCACATTTGCGCATAAAGCTTGCCCTGCGCCATCAATTCGCGGTGCGAGCCGCGCTCGACGATGCGCCCCTTGTCCATCACCAGTATCTGGTCGGCATCCACCACGGTGGACAGGCGATGCGCGATGATTAAAGTGGTGCGATCCCGTGCAATCGCATGCAGTTCGGCCTGGATCGCCTTTTCCGATTTTGAGTCGAGCGCGGAAGTGGCTTCGTCGAAAATCAGTATCGCCGGGTTTTTCAGGATGGCGCGCGCAATCGCCACGCGCTGCTTCTCGCCGCCTGACAGCTTCAGGCCGCGCTCACCCACCATGCTCCCGTAACCCTGCGGCAGCGATTCGACGAACTCGTGGATATGCGCGGCCTGCGCCGCAGCGATGATTTCATCGCGCGTCGCATCGGGACGCCCATAGGCGATGTTGTAGTAAATCGTATCGTTGAACAGCACGGTGTCCTGCGGCACGATGCCGATCGCCGCGCGCAGGCTGCTTTGCGTCATCTGGCGGATGTCCTGGCCGTTGACGAGGATGCGCCCCTGCCGAACATCGTAAAACCGGAACAACAGGCGCGACAGCGTGGACTTTCCGGCACCGCTCGCCCCTACCACCGCAACGGTGTGCCCCTCCGGAATCGCAAAGCTCACGTCGAACAGTATCTGCCGATCCGGCGCATAACCGAAACTGACCCGCTCGAAGCGCACCTCCGACACGTTACTGGCGCAGCCAGCCGTTTGCGGGAGGAGGTGCGATGCGGCCACTCCCGCACCAGACGGCTCCGCCGCACCGTGTCGTGGCCGCACTTCGGCCTTGCCCACCGACAAGGCCTGCGCGTCCGGCGCGTCGGCGACTTCGCGGTGTTCGCGCAGCAGTCCGAACATTTTCTCCATATCCGCCAGGGCGTGGCGGATTTCGCGGTAAACATATCCGAGAAAATGCAGCGGCATGTACAACTGGATCATGAACACGTTGACCAGCACCAGATCCCCCAGCGTCATCGTCCCTTCCACTACACCCTCTGCCGCCAGCAGCATCAGCGCGGTGATGCCGGCGGCAACGATACAGCTCTGCCCGGCATTCAGGTAGGCCAGAGAAGTCGTGTTGCGCACCGCCGCGATTTCCCAATGCTGCATATTCTCGTCATAGCGCCGCGCTTCATATTGTTCGTTGCCGAAATATTTCACCGTTTCGTAATTCAGCAGGCTGTCGATGGCGCGGCTGTTTGCCTTGGAGTCGAGATCGTTCATGGAGCGGCGCACCACCATGCGCCACTCGGTGACAAACAGGGTGAACGCGACATACATCAGCAAGGTGATAAACGTGATCACCGCGAACCGGATGTCGTATTTGCTGATCAGGATTGCGGCCACCAGGAATATTTCCAGCAGGGTGGGCAGGATATTGAACAGCATGAAGTTCAGCAGAAAACCGATGCCGCGCGTGCCGCGCTCGATGTCGCGCGACACCCCGCCGGTCTGCCGGTCGAGGTGGAAGCGCAGGCTCAAGCTGTGCAGATGCGCGAACACCTGCAACGCCACGCGCCGGATCGCGCGCTGCGTCGCCTTGGCGAACACCGCATCGCGCAATTCGCCGAACAACGTGCTGAGCAGGCGCAGCACGCCATAACCGACAATCAGGAATACCGGCACCGCCAGCGCCGCATGGGGCTTATCCAGCGTGTCGACAACCTCCTTGAGCACCAGCGGGACGGATACATTGGCGAGCTTGGCCAGCACCAGCAAGCCCAGCGCAATCACCACGCGCCACTTGAATTCCCAAAGATAAGGCAACAGGGAGCGCAGGGTCTGCCAGTCGGAACGGTTGCCGCTATTTGGCGGCCGGATCGGGGAAGGGCACATACTCAGTGGGTGAAAAAAATCAGTCGGTGATTATAGCCGCACACATCGTGCCAATACTCGTAGGGTGGGCAGGTTTTTGGTTACATCAAACGATGAAAGCGTTTACCCTACGGAGCTTATTCTTACTGTGTCACAAAGCGCTGAAGGGCGCATTGCGGCGTTAAAATCAGGCTCAAAATGCTCATTTACTATATGTAAACTCCGCTTTTTCGCCCGATTTTGCCTTGCACTGCATCCCTTGATCGCTTTGTGACACAGTAAGATTA
>JACREB010000143.1 GCA_016218475.1 Nitrosomonadales bacterium
CGCCCACACGCGCAACGCGGCTTCATTCAGCCGACCGGACAGCGCTTGATATTTTGCTTCTATCGTCGTCATGTCACTCATATCTCCACGATAGAGGAATTGTCGCAATTGTTCAAGTTATTTTTGCTTAACTCCTAAGCACGATAACCCCGTGCCAAGTCACTACTTAACCGCGAACGGTAACGGTTTTGCTGGAACGCACTACTAGCCCGTCTTCCCCGCAGCGGCGATACCTGAGATCTTGCCGAGCATATCGGTCAATTCCTTTACTTTTGCTTCCAGCCCAGCCATCTCTTTTAATTTGATTTCCAGTCCTTGAAACTCTTTTACTTTAGCTTCCAGCCCAGCCATGTTCTTTTCCATTTCAACCGTTTTTGCCTGTTCCTGCTTGAGGCTTTCCTTTAGCTGCTCGATTGTTTTCAACTGCTCGCGTGACTTTTTCTTTTCTTCTTCAATCTGAGCATTCTTCTTGGCGAGATCATTCGCTTCCAGCGCAGCCAGATCGTCAACCTTTGCTTCCAGCTTGGCCGTTTTCGCTGACATCTCGACTGTTTTCGCCTGCTCTTGCCCGAGGCTTTCCTTTAGCTGCTCGATTGTCTTCAACTGCTCGAGCGACTTTTTATTCTCTTCCTCAAGCAGGGTATTTCTTTTTACGAGCTCAAGCATCTTATCCTGATCTTCCGTAAGATTGCTTTGCGGAGCATTGCCCTTTGTGTCGTCAGCATATTTGCGAGTTTTTATTGTCTTATCCATGATGTCCATCCTCGTGAATTCAGGTTTTCAGCGCCTATAGGATACAATAAATTTCGCTCAATGCCAGCCGGTTATGCACTTTACTCTGGCTGGCCGACCCGCAGCAAACCTGTAGCACCCGAAAATCAAAGTATCCAGGTTCGCGCGGCTTCATTTCACGGTAATCGGGAATAATAGTCTAAATGCCCCATCTCGTCGTATCCATCTCCGGCCATGGCTTCGGCCATGCCGCGCAGACTGCGCCGGTTCTGAACGCACTGCATCAAATGATGCCGCAATTGCGCCTCACGGTACGTTCCACCGTGCCGCTTGCCCACTTGCGTTCGCGCATCAAAACGCCGTTCGAACATCTGCCCAGCGAGGGCGACATCGGCATGGTAATGTCTTCCGCGGTGGATATTCTCGTCGAGGACAGCCGCGCGGCCTATCGCGCCTTTCATGCGGACTGGGAGTCCCGCGTCGCAGAAGAGGCCCGCCTGCTGCGCGATCTCGGTGCAGACATGGTTTTGCCGAATGCCGGCTATCTTCCGCTGGCGGGTGCGCAGCGTGCGGGCATTCCGAATGCGGCACTGTGTTCGCTGAACTGGTTTGACATCTATCGCCACTACTGCGTCAGCGATACAAGATACCCCGTTCGTGCCGAGATTGTCGAAGCATGTGGCATTCATGCTTCGACAAGCTCGGCACGAACGGATTTTATTTCAGGACAAACGATTGATGAAACAATCGCCGCACAGATACATGCCTGTTACGCCAATGCCGATGCTTTCCTGCGCATCGCACCCGGCCTGGCGATGGAGCATCTGCCCAATGTCGTGCCGGTCGCGCCCGTCGCCGGCATCGGCAACAACCGGCGCGATGAGCTCGACCGCCACTTGAAGTTATCGAAAGAAGAGAAACTGGCGCTGGTCAGCCTGGGCGGTATCGCCGGTCGCCTGCCCATCGAACACTGGCCGCATATCGACGGCGTGCGCTGGCTGGTACAGCAAGACTGGCAGGTCGAGCATCCCGATGCCGTCACTATCGGATCATTGCCGCTAAATTTCAGCGACCTGCTCGCCAGCAGCGATGCACTGATCTGCAAGCCGGGTTACGGCAGCTTCGTCGAGGCCGCATGCAGTGGCACGCCTGTGCTGTATGCCAGCCGCGCCGACTGGCCTGAGACGCCCGCCTTGGCCGGGTGGCTGCAACAACACGGCCTGTGCCGCGAAATATCGAGGGATGTGCTGGAACAGGGAAATTTTGCCGGGGTACTGCAAGAAATCTGCAATGCGCCGCGCCCCAAGCCGGTTATTTCGAAAGGTGCAAGGCAAGCGGCAGATTGGATAGCGGAGCGGTTACAGAGGTAGCCGCTGCGAATTCGACGCGGCGACGGCGGCGGCGAACGCCGCCGTCGCCGGGACAAATGATGCGATTATTTGCGGGTGAAATCGATGATGATCTGACCGGGTTCGCGGGCGACATAACTGATATCGATGCCTTCGCCGTAGCGATCTTTCAACTGCGCAAGCAGCGGCAGCGGATCGTGGTCATTGCAGAAATGCATGGTTTCGCCGGGGTGCAGGGAGTCAAACGCACCGAAAATGGCGGCATGGCGGAAGCGTTTGGCGACGCCACGCGCATCGAAGGGGTAACGCATGTCGGGCGAGGTGGAATTGGCGCAATTGTGAATCATTTTTAGGTTCCTTAAAGATTAAGTGGTTTGAAAAATAAAGCTTGACTATTTTAATGGGATATACCGAAAATGCAAGCCTATTCCGAGTGAACTCATTCCATGTTCATGGTTCTCAACCGAAATTATGGATGCAGGTCAGCAGCCGACATTCACCGGTTGCACGGCAAAATCTCATGACTCACCCGGATAGCCAGCGTTTTTCGCTGCGATCAAACAAGTTACGATAAATCAACAATTATGACTAACATGCAAAAACAAATACTGATAGCCACCGCATTGTTTGCGCTTCTTTCCGGATACGGCAGCATGAATAAGGCATTTGCGGCACCTGCGTCCGCCGTTGCCGAAACTCACAATGCAGCAGCCGCTCCGGTTCCGCCCGTTTCGCCGAAACCCCAACCTAATGAAACTAAACCGCAGGCGTCCGCTCCAGATCTGGTAACAGGCGAGAAAATATACAAGAAAACCTGCACCGCTTGCCATAAATTCGGAGCGAGCGGTGCGCCGCGCATGGGCAGCAAGCCAGATTGGGAGCCTCGCCTGGCACAAGGCAACGAGATTCTCTATGACCATGCCGTAAACGGATTCAAGGGAAAGAAAGGCATCATGCCGGCCCGCGGCTCTAATGTTAAATTATCCGTGAGCGAGGTAAAGGCGGCAGTGGACTATATAATTGCAAATGCCCTATCGAACTGAACCACGGAAAAGTAACGCTACACCGCAACCTTCACGGCAACAAACTTTCAAGCGCCGGGAAAAGCTCACGTTCCTCAAACCGGACATGATCCGACAAGAGCTTGCCGAAACTATCCAATGCCTCGATATTATTCCGCCGCAAGCCATCGAGCAGCACGCGCAGTTGCCGGTGATCCTCCAATGTGCGCCGCTCAAGCAGCTTGTTTTCCGGGCCGTGCAGAAGCGGCAGGAACGATTTCTCCTCAAGCTGGAAGTGCGGCTCCAGTTCATCGGAAAACGCCCGGATTACGCGCTGGCAGGCCTGATTCACCTTATCCTCATCGCGCGATTGAACAGCCCGTTCGCATGCCTTCGCCAAGGTAAGAGCGGTGTGGTGTTCACGGGACAGGGGTTGCAGGGTTACGCTTCTTTTCATATGGGACCCATATTCCAATTAACCGGGCATCACGACAAACACTTCCGGGTCGTCGCGATAATCCAGCAGGATGCTGCGCACCCGCCCCTGCCATAACTGTCGGAACTCGACAGTCTCTTCACGGGTTGCCGTGCCGGACATGCAACTTGACATAAGCTCGGGCAGTTGCGGCGAAGCGGGCACTAACTGCAGATAGGCCGCAACGGATACGGCCCGGTTCGTGTCGAGCCTGGTGAAGCGCATTTCCCCCGGCATTCCCACCGCAAAAAACAGCCGTTTTCGCCTGTCAAACCGCCCGCCGATCCCCTTGAAACCATTATCGGACATCGCGCCGGTCAGCATGCTCGCCACATTCGCGATCACGCCCGTGACCCCGCTCGTGTTGCTCTGGTTAAACTCCACGCGGATATCGCCGCGCACCGGCATTGCACCAGGATAAAGAGCGGCCAGCGCCTTGCAGGTAGCCCAATAGGCCGAGGCGACCGTCGGGCAGGAATGCCCGGCCAGCCGCACCGCATCAAAATAACCGTATTGCAGGATCCCGCCTTCGGTCGCGCCGAGAAATTCGGCCAGCGGGTCGTACAAACTGATCTTGGGAACTGCATCGTAAAAATCCGGGTAGCTCATGTTCTAAAAATCCTTTGTTGTAACGAACTGCGGATTATCGGCCAAATTCGGGAGCGGCAGCAAATGACGAATTCAAGTTTGTAGTGCAACCGCCGGGTTTGCAGGCAACATCAGCCTGGCCACCAGGCCGCCTCCTGCGCGGTCTTCCAGATGAAATTCGCCGCCATGCAGCCGCGCGGCGCGTTCGACAATAGCAAGGCCCAGCCCCGATCCGGTCGCGTCGCTGCGCGCGCTTTCCAGCCGTATGAATGGACGCTTTGCGGCTTCGCGTTGCGCGGCGCGGATGCCCGTACCGCGATCCTCAACCGTAAGGGCGACACGGCTTCCATCTTGCCTGAGCTGCACGCCGATCTCGCCACCGCCATATTTGACGGCATTATCCAGCAGGTTGGAAAACGCGCGCTTCAGCAGCAACGGGCGCACGGCAAGCGGCGGCAGCGGCGACAAATCGAGCGTGAGCGACTTGGCCTGCGCCGCGAATTGCTGCGCCGTTTCTTGCAACAGGGCTTGTACGTCAGTCGAAACAGCGGTCTCGTTTTCATCGAGGCGCGCATAGTCGAGAAATTGCCGGATCACCGCGTCCATCTGCTCCACGTCGGCAGCCAGCCCGTCGCGCAGCGATTCATCCGCGCTCAATTCGGCGGCAAGCCGCACGCGTGCCAGCGGGGTGCGCAAGTCGTGCGAGATGCCGGCCAATACCAGCGCACGTTCGCGCTCGTTGGCGGCGAGGTCGGCGGACATCTGGTTAAAGGCGCGGGATACCGCCGCGATTTCCTGCGAGCCGCTTTCCGGCAACGGTTGCGGCGTTGCGCCCTGACCGACCTGTTGCGCCGCCTGCGCAAGCCGCTTCAAGGGGTGCGCGACCTGGCGCGCGATGAGAAAGGCGCCGACCAGCGCCAGCGCCAGCACCACACTGCCCCATACCAGCAACACCTGTGACACCGGATGCTCGATACGCTCTCTGGGCAACGCCACCCAGAATTCATCGGCGCCGATGAAAAAACTCACCCACAGGGCTTCCACGCCGTTGCGCCGCGCCGCGAAGCGCGTATTGCCCCCCAGGCTGTCGCGCACTTTCTCCGTCATCATGCGCAATTCCGGCGGATGATTGGGTAAGGCTTCGAGTACATCCCCCGGATCCGCCATCTGTACGCGCAGCCCTTCGGATTCCGCCAACTCGAACAGCAGCGCACTGCGCCATTCCGGCGCGGCGGACAGCACTGCGGCACGCGTGAGATTGACCACCGACACCACCAGTTGCGCCATCTGACGGGTGCGCGGTTCCTGTTCGACATGGCGAAAAATCGCCACGGAGGCGGCAAGCGACAGCACGATCAATATGACCATCAGCAGGAAGGAGCGCGCCAGCAAAGTTTTCGGCAGGTTAATCAAAGGGGCCTCAAGATTCGGTTCCGTCCGGAACAAAAACATATCCATACCCCCACACCGTCTGGATGAAGCGCGGCTTGGCAGGGTTATCTTCAATCAGTTTGCGCAGCCGCGACACTTGCACGTCGATGGCGCGGTCGAACGGCTCGTGGTCGCGACCGCGCGCCATCTCCATCAGTTTGTCGCGCGACAGCGGGTGGCGCGGATGGGTCACCAGCGCCTTGAGCAGCGCGAATTCCCCAGTAGTCAGGGAAACCGGTGCGCCGGATCTGGCCAGCACGCGCGTCGCAAGGTTCAGCTCGCAATCGCCGAAGGCAACGGTCTTCTCTTCGGCATCGGGCGCACCGGCCGGCAGCGATCCCTTGCGCCGCAGCACCGCGTTGATGCGCGCCACCAGTTCGCGCGGATTGAACGGCTTGGGCAGATAATCGTCCGTGCCCATTTCCAGCCCGACGATGCGATCGATCTCGTCGCCCTTGGCGGTGAGAAGGATCACCGGCACGGTCTCGCCCGCGCCGCGCAACCGGCGCAAAATCGCCAGCCCGTCCTCGCCGGGCAGCATCAGATCCAGTACCAGCAGGTGATAGCGGTTCAGCGACAGCGCCTTATCCATCGCGCCGCCATCTGTCACCGCCTTGACCGCAAATCCCTGTTCGGCGAGATAGCGCAGCAACAGCTCGCGCAGGCGCGCGTCGTCGTCGATGATGAGGATACGTTGCGAATTCGTCATGCTTGCATAATAAGACGAAAGGCTCTTAAAGCTGTAAGGAATTATCACTTAGAGCCTATTGAAATAGGCTCTTAACCTCAAGGCTGAAACAAATTTTTACAAATCAGGCACTGGCATAAATACTCTGCTTACAGTTCAATTGCATCATGCATCCTCACCAATCGTGTAATCCAGTTAAGGAGAAAATCATGAATAGCGTTTTAAAAACCCTGATGAAACCACTAGCCATTCCACTAGGCCATCAAAGAGCTTTGCATAGCCATTCGGCTAAGCCACCAAAATACGGTGACATAAGCCGCTGGTTAACGACAGCCAAGTGGCTGGTTATGCTCACAGCCGGCATCGCAGCATCGTTCAGCTTCAACGCAGTAGCCGCCGATACTGTTGCCGGAGACAATGCGGGTATGCGTGAACGCATGGCTTCCAAACAGCCTGCGGGGGGCCGTGAAACGATGTCCGGGGAAAAGCAGGATATGGCTCCGGGGCAACGTGAAGAGCTTCGTATGAAAATGCGCGAGCGTTTTGAAAAAATGCCTCCAGAAGAGCGCCGCGCCATGCGTGAAGTGATACATGAAAACATGAAGCACATGCCCCCTGGTGAACGCGGCATGAACCCGGAGCAACGTGCCGGGAAGCATAATGAAATGCGCGAGAAGTTCGAAAAAATGTCCCCGGAAGAACGCACGGAGATGCGCGAAAAAATGAGGGAGCGCGGGGAAGGGATGCCGCCCGAAGAACGTGCGGAACGCCGCAAGGAAATGCGCGAGAAGTTCGAAAAAATGTCCCCGGAAGAACGCGCGGAGATGCGCGAAAAAATGAGGGAGCGCGGGGAAGGGATGCCGCCCGAAGAACGTGCGGAACGCCGCAAGGAAATGCGCGAGCGCTTTGAAAAAATGTCCCCGGAAGAACGCGCGGAGCGTCGCAGGGAAATGCATGAACGCTTCGAAAAAATGCCCCCGGAAGAACGCGCGGAGCGTCGCAGGGAAATGCATGAACGCTTCGAAAAAATGCCCCCGGAAGAGCGCGAACAATTCAAACGCGACATGGGCAAACAAGGCGGCATGCCTGCCGACCAGCCCGGCGGCAAGCCGGATGAAGCGCGGTAACCGGTTGTTTAACGGACGCCTCTCATTAGTTGTAGTGGTTGCGATTTGATCTGACAGCCAGCGCCTAAATCAGCTTCCTGTTCCGGCTAGTAGTGCGTTCCAGCAAAACCGTTACCGTTCGCGGTTAAGTAGTCGACTTGGCACGGGGTTATCGTGCTTTAGTCAATACTTAGTTGTTCCATCAGAGCTTGTCGAACCGCTGGTTCCGCGCCAATGCTGGCCTTCGGCAAGGCCTTTAGTCCTGAGCGTAGCCGAAGGGTCAGGCCGAACGGTTTAGTTTATTTGTAATGGTTTTAACGGAACCTGATTAGCCACAAAGTTCAGCAGTCCCCTCGCCCGCTTGCGGGATAACCAGCGACTTGGCTATCGTTTTTTGATAGCCTGGCAGCCTGTCTGGCTTCCACGATAAAAAAACCGTAAAAAAACTGCCCAATTTTAGTTGCGATATGGTATAATTGCGCTTGCTAATCAATAAGTTGAATACAATTCCATGAGCCGCTTCAAACCGATCAAACGCGACATGAACTACCTGTTTCCGCCCTCGATGAGCGACTGGCTACCGGAACACCACCTGGCGCGATTTATTGTCGAGATTATCGAGCAACTGGACTTGAAGCCCATGGAAAGTGCCTACGGCACCAGCGGGAGCGACCCGTATCACCCCGCATTGCTGCTGTCCGTTCTGGTTTACGGCTACGCCACGGGCGTGTTCTCC
>JACREB010000141.1 GCA_016218475.1 Nitrosomonadales bacterium
CGGCTCCGGGCATGTATGGAGCTCCGGCTCCGGGGACGGGAATGTACGATCCTGCGACGGGCACGTATATGGCTCCGGCTCCGGGCGTGTACGGCGCCCCGGCTCCGGGCATGTATGGAGCTCCGGCTCCGGGGACGGGAATGTACGACCCTGCGACGGGCACGTATATGGCTCCGGCTCCGGGCGTGTACGGCGCCCCGGCTCCGGGCATGTACGGCGCCCCGGCTCCGGGCACTTACGCGACGGCTCCGATGACCGGGACATACGATCCCGTGACGGGCATGTATATCGCACCAACATACGCCGCGCCGATTTATGATCCCGCGACAGGCACGTACATCGCACCAACTTACACTGTACTGCCCCCAGGCTGGATCGGCGGAACTTGTGCGGGTTATATAGCTCCTGCCGGTGCAATGTGTGACCCTAACAGCTTTACTTGGATAGCCGTGGGTGCTGCCCCCGTAGGCTGGATATCCGGCCCATGCGCCGGTTACAGTCCACCTGCTGGCGCCACATGTGACGCGGCTACCAGCACCTGGATGGCATCCGGCGCAACGCTCCCTGTAGGCTGGATCGGCGGCATCTGCGCCGGTTTCAGTGCGCCAGCCGGTGCTTATTGTGACCCCGCTACCTATACTTGGGTAGCGTCCGGCGCAACGCTCCCCACAGGCTGGATCGGCGGTATCTGTACCGGGTATAGCCCGCCCGCTGGCGCTTACTGTCAAGGAGGCTATTGGGTGGCATCAGGGGGAGGAGCGTTGCCTGCAGGCTGGGCCGGTGGCCCCTGCACTGGCTACAGTGCCCCTGCAGGCAACTTCAGTTGCGATATCGCAACTTCTACCTGGGCGGCGTACATAGTCGGTATACCCGGTATTGCAAACGCCGATCCGAATCCAAATATGTATGATGCATTTGGGGCTCAGGTAGCAATTCCGGGTGGAGGATACCGGAATATCAGCTACACCTATGCCACGGCGGCGAATGCCACCGCAATGGAAATCTCCCTGGATAACCAAATCATCGCGCCGGGCGGTTGGAGCAATTATTTTTCTGCACCTTCGCCAAACGGGACTGGAACGAACAGCACCAATATGGCAAATTTCACGATGGGAGTTGCTCCGGTGACGCCACATATGGATTTTGGTTATGACCCGGTTTCCGGCATGAGCTGGGGTCGCTGGCAGGGAAACTGGATAATCGGCGTCCCCTCCATACCCTCTACCGTAACGCAGGCGTCGACCAGCAACTTGCACTGGTTTGCTTCGCCTACCAACAGTACGGGCCAAGTTTTGATACCGAAGACGGGGATTCTCAAATACACTTTTGCCGGCGGCACCAGCCCCACGGATAATTATGGTACAATCGGCACGTTGAATTCGGCAATATTTGACGCGAATTTCACCGCGCAGCAGGTGAATGTATCGATAGGCGTGAGCATGCCCGCATCATTTGGCGGTACACCAGCAGTCCAGATGAATGCAACCGCAAGCAATGTGCCGATTTTGCCGGGAGCCAACTTCAAGACAACCGGCCCAACAGTGACTTGCACGGGTTGCGGTACGACACCGACAGGTGTGATAGGCGGGCAATTTTCACAAGGCGGCTTGGGCGTGGGCGTGGGTTATGGTCTGACTAACGGAGCGCAGGTTATTAACGGGGTGACTGTATTTCACAAATAATACTGTGTTGCACGATCAGGCCGGAGATTTTTTAAGGATAGCGTACTACGGGCAAATGTATCAAACAAAGTTTTTTGTTATTAAGGCTTCATTCTCAAGGAGAGTTCGTAATGTTGAAAATCAGTAAATTTGCAACACTGGCAATTTTTGGTGCGCTGGCGGTCAATCCCGCTTTTGCCGAAGAGAAATCTGTCGCTCTGGTGAACGGTGTTTCAATCCCGCAGGCCCGCGTGGATTTACGCGTCAAGGCTCTCGTTGCACAAGGCCAGGCCGATAGCCCGGAATTACGCAAGGCTCTTCGTGATGACATGATCAACCTTGAAGTGGTGGTGCAAGAGGCAAATAAACTTGGACTGAACAAGAGCGAAGAGGTGTTGCAACAAACCGAACTTGCAAAGCAACAGGTTTTGGTCGGCGCATTCGTGCAGGACTATGCAAAGAAACACCCGGTCAGCGAAGATCAGATCAAACAGGAATACGACAAGATGAAAGCCAAGCTGGGCGATAAGGAATACAATGTCCGCCACATCTTGGTCGAAACTGAAGCCGAAGCAAAATCCATTATCGAGCAGCTCGGCAAGAAAGCGAAATTCGAGAAACTTGCCGCGAAATCCAAGGATACCGGTTCTGCGGCACAAGGCGGTTCATTGGGTTGGGCGGTACCGAGCAATTTCGTTCCGCCATTCGCCAATGCGTTGCTTAACCTGAAAAAAGGCGAAAGATCGAAAGATCCGTTGCAGACCCAATTCGGCTGGCACGTTATCATGGTAGACGACATACGCGACCTGAAAGCGCCGTCACTCGATGAAATCAAGCCGCAATTACATCAACGCCTGCAACAACAAATGATTAAAAAAGCGATCGACGATTTGCGCGCCAAGGCAAAAGTCGAGTAATTGGTTTTAACGGCAAAAAAGGGACGCTGACCGCGTCCCTTTTTTATTGCTACTCGTAGACACAGGAATAGCAAGGGTGCGTTCCACGCACCAGTTTTGATAATCCCGACCCGGAGGTCGCTCCTACTCTTACTGTGTCACAAAGCGCTGAAGGGCGCATTGCGGCGTTAAAATCAGGCTCAAAATGCTCATTTACTACATGTAAACTCCGCTTTTCGCCCGATTTTGCCTTGCACTGCATCCCTTGATCGCTTTGTGACACAGTAAGACTACGCGGCACTTTTTTGGTTCCGGCTCGTCCGGCTTAGGGCAAGATGCTTTTGTGGGAGCGGCTGAAGCCGCTCCCACAAAGACCATGCTGAAACAGGCTCTAATTCCATTTCTCTATCAATAGTGCAATAACGTAGGGCGGGTTCTACCCGCCGGATACAGATGTCGGGCGGAGCCCGACCTACAAATTATTCCAATTATAAATTAAAAGTACATTTTTATAGGGCGGGCTATGCCCGCCAAATCAGGCTGTCGGGCGCAGCCCGACCTACGAATTGTTGCATCTTTAAAATGAAAATGGAATTACTTCCCATTTGAAGGAGAAATGGAATAAGGGGGTCGCCGAAGGGGTGGAAACCGAAACACGGCATGTATTTCCCGGGGTAAACACAGCGGCTTCATCGGCACGAGCTGCAGGGCATCATCATGCGCCGGTGTTCCTCGCGTTGGCTTCCGGATTAAGTGATAATGCCAAGTATGGATTCCATCAATATCAAATATATTTTCCGGTGGCCGGATGCGGGAGAGGATTCCTATGAACTGGTGCTGGATGGCGTTACGCTGGATATCGTCAGCCCCCGTCCCGGGGAAATCCCGCAATGGGCCATGCTCGACTTCAACAAATGCCCCAGTTGCCCGCTGGATGCCATGAGCTCCCGGTGTTGCCCTCTCGCAATCGCTTTAGTCAGCCTGAATTCCAGTTTTGCCCATTTGGCTTCCTACGAAAGAGTGCATGTTGCCGTGGTAACGGCCGAACGCACCACCATGAAGGATACGACAGCACAGCAGGCCGTCAGCTCTTTAATGGGGCTGATCAGCCCATGCAGCGGATGCCCGCATACGCGTTTCTTCAAGCCGATGGCGCGTTTCCACCAACCCTTTGCCACCGGGCTGGAAACCATCTACCGCGCATCGAGCATGTATATGCTGGCGCAGTATTTTCTGAGAACCGAAGGCAGGGATGCAGACTGCGGGCTCGCCGGGCTGAACGACATTTACCGGAGCCTGCACGAAGTCAATACTCATTGCGCGATGCGGCTCCGGCATGGCGCTTCGAGCGATTCGACGGTCAATGCGGTGGTGCTGCTCGATATGTTCGCCAAATCCATGCCGTATGCCATCGAAGAGTCCCTGGAGGAATTGGGGCATTTATTTCACCCTTTCCTGTACGAACCTAACGGGCGTGGCGAGTAGCCACACCTGATGATGAAACCCGCCATGCCCGTTTCCATTTTGAACGCAAATAATCCATTGGGAAATTCAACCCACCTCCCCCTTTGGAAAAGGATTGAGGGGGATTTTTGTATACGCGCAAAGTTCAAACAAGGATGTAGCGTTCAGGACATGGCCGCCACTCAAGCAAAATCAGGGGAAGTAATGGTATGAGGACGTTGTTTTTACCCGCCATCGCCCTGATGAACCGCCTGGATTATGCCAGGAAGTTCATGCTGCTGGCGCTGGTGTCCATGGCCGCCTTCAGTGTGGTGGCATATAGTCTCTTTGCCAGCCTCAATAAAGAAATCAGCGTCCTGCGACGGGAGCTGGAAGGCATCCGGCTGATCGGCCAGATTCCAAAAATTGTGCAGCCGATACAACAACACCGAGGGCTTTCTGCAGGGGTTCTCGGCGGCGTCGAAACCATGCGGGGCAAGCGCTCCGCCAAGGAAAAAGAGGTTGTCGAGGCCTTTCATAAACTGGACGGGGAGCTGCCTCCCAGCCTGGCTTCGGGCGATGATTGGCGAAACATCAAGGCAAACTGGGAACGATTGCAGAAAAAAGGGCTCGATCAGACGCAGGCGGAGTGTTTTGCCGCGCATACCCGCCTGATCGGCCAGATACTGGTTTTCGAGGTGGCTGTGGCAGACGAATACGCGCTGACGCTGGATCCCGAAATCGACACCTATTATTTGATCGACACCATTGTCAATAAATTACCGCATGTGATCGAAAATCTTGCGCAGCTTCGCGCTCAAGGCGTTGCCAAACTGGCCGACAGGCAGGTTGCAGAGCCTGGAAAGATGGCCATAAGCGCCATAATTGGCAAACTCGGCGATGCGCTCGGCGCTTTCGGGATCAACATCGAGAAGGCAGCCCGCTACGATCCGGCATTGCAGAGCACGCTCCTGGCGGCATCCGGAAATATTACCGGCCAAGCGCATCAAATTATCGATCTCGTGGAATCGGATATCCTCGCCGGCCGCTTTACCGCCTCCCCGGAAAATTTTTATGTGACCGCCAGCGCGGCAATCGACGCCAACTACTCGCAAATGCAAGGATCGCTGCTGTCAGAGACCGGGACTCTCATCAAGACGCGGCTCACCGAGGCGGAAAACACGCTACACACAAGTGTTGGCATCGCCACCCTGTTGCTTCTGGGGGTGACTTATTTCGCAATAGGCATTTACTATTCCATCATCGGCAACGTCCGGTCGCTGGGCCGCTCCGCCCGCGCCTTCGCTGACGGCAACATGGGTGAACGGGTTCGTCTCGGTACGAGCGACGAGCTCGGCCGGATCGGCGACAGCTTCAATGAAATGGCAAGCGGGTTCAACGCCATGCTTGAAGCGCGCAATCAGGCGGAAGAGAGTATGCGAAAATCGGAAGAAAAATTCCGCGCCATATATGAGTCGTCAAGCGACGGGATCATGCTGTTGGATGAAAACGGGTTTTTCGACTGCAATGAGGCCGCTTTGCGGGTATTCGGCTGTTCCACGCGGGACGACGTTATCAACAAGCACCCCTCCCAGTTTTCTCCCCTTACCCAGCCTGGTGGGCAGGACTCGACGAGCTCGGCCAACGAGCATATTGCCACGGCTTTCAAGAATGGCAGCGACCGGTTCGAATGGATGCACTGCAGGCTCGACGGCACAGAGTTTTTTGCCAATGTGTGGCTGACGAAAATGGAGCTGAATGGCGGGCCGGTGTTGCAGGCTACAGTGCGAGACATCACAGTGCGCAAACAGGCGGAAGAGGGGTTGCGCAAATCGAACAGCGAACTGGAGAAAGCTGTTCATCAATTGCACGACACGCAAAACCTGTTGCTGCAATCCGACAAGATGGCCTCCGTCGGCCAGCTTGCCGCCGGTGTGGCGCACGAGATCAACAACCCCATCGGCTATGTCGGCAGCAACCTGGGCACATTGGATGGGTATCTCGGGGAATTGTTCGGGCTGGTCGCCGCCTATGAAGAAATGGAAAACGCCGTTGCGGACGATGCCGCGCTGGCGCGGGTGAAGGCGGTGAAAAATAAAGTGGATCTGGATTTCCTGAAGGAAGACGTGTTGTCGCTGATGCGCGAATCGCAGGAAGGCCTTACCCGTGTGAAGAAAATCGTGCAGGATTTGAAAGACTTCTCGCGGGTGGATTCGGGCGACGAATGGCATCGCACAGACCTGCACAAAGGGCTGGATTCCACGCTCAATGTCGCCAGGAACGAAATCAAATACAAGGCCGATGTCAAGAAGGAATATGGCGACATACCGGAGGTGGAATGCGTGATTTCGCAGTTGAACCAGGTGTTCATGAACCTGCTGGTAAACGCGGCGCATGCGATAGAAGAGCACGGCACCATCACGTTGCGCACCGGACAACAGGGCGATGAAGTATGGGTGGAGGTGGCGGATACCGGCAAGGGCATCGCGCCGGAACATCTCAATAAAATATTCGACCCGTTCTTCACCACCAAGCCGGTCGGCAAGGGAACCGGGCTGGGGCTGTCGTTATCCTACGGCATCATCCAGAAGCATCACGGGCGCATCGAAGCGAACAGCGAAGCGGGCAAGGGCGCTTCATTCAAGGTGTGGTTGCCGGTGAACCAGCCGCGGGATGGCGGCACACCGCAACCGCAGGGTGGGCTGTGCCCACCATGTCGGGCATAGCCCGACCTACATTTGGCTCCGGCTCAGGTTTTCATAAGGATTGATTGCAATGGACGAATCTGTAAAAAACATGCAACCGCCAAATTTCAGCCGCGAGGAATTGATGCGGGACTCCACCGTATTTATCGTCGATGATGAGGTCGCCATCCTTCATGCCTTGACCCGGATTCTGAGACAGGCGGGGTTGAACGCGAAAACTTTCGCGTCGGCTGAAGCATTCCTGGCGCAACATGATCCCGGACAACCCGGGTGTTTGCTGCTCGATATATTCATGCCGGGGATGACCGGTCTCGAATTGCAAAAATTACTCAAGGAGCGTCAGAGCAAAATTCCCGTCATCATTCTGACCGGTTACGGCAGCGTGAGCATGGCCGTGGATGCGATCAAGGGCGGGGCGATAGATTTTATCGAAAAACCGTTCGAGGACGATCAATTGCTGGATAGCGTCCGGCATGCGATCGAAACCGACGCACGGAACCGCTATGCCCTGCAGCGCCGCGCCGGGATAACCCGGCGCCTGGAAAAGCTTACTGCCCGCGAGCGGGAAGTCATGGAATTCATGATCGAAGGCAAATCCAGCAAGGCGATTGCCTGCCTTTTTGGCGTGAGCGTCCGCACCTGCGAGTTGCACCGCGCGCGGGTGATGGCAAAAATGGAGGCGGATTCATTGGCCGACCTGGTGCGCATGGCCATCGAGGCGTCCGGTTTGAATACGTAAAGATACGTATTTACCGCGTGTATTGTTTGCCCTATCTTGCCACCATTTTTGAACGGCAGACACAGCAAATATCCTCGGCAAATCGCCCGCGGGATACTTGCCTTGGCGAGAGGGAGCAGTCATGGCTATAAGTATGCAGATTCGGGGACGTTCGGCGCGTATTGCCGTGTCCGGACGTTTTGATTTCCAAACGCATCGCGATTTCAAGGATACATACACACCGCTGCTCGATAACGCCGCAGTAAGCGAAATCGAGATCGAAATGAGCAAGGTGTATTATATGGATAGCGCCGCGCTGGGCATGTTGTTGCTGTTGAATGAACGCGCCCATGCAGCCAATAAACCGGTCGCGCTGGTCAATGCTTCTGGCACGGTGTCGCGGGTGCTGGAAGTTGCCAATTTCAGTAATATTTTTAACATCAGGCGCATGGCTTGAGTTAAATACTAACTGGTGAGTAACTACGTTTGATCTTTGAAATAGAAATGGGATGAGACGTTGATGCAAGAAACATCTTCGAATGTCAGCCTCGACGCTATCAAGTTGCAGCCGGGCGCCGTGATGCAGATACAGTCCGACGAAGACGTGCAAGCGCGCCATGAAGTCAGGTTTATCGGCGCTATCAGGGGCAATAGCGTTCTCGTTACCGTGCCCAATATAGGCGGAGAGAGGATGTGGATGAAGCCGGGGCTGAATTTTGTCATACGCGGGTTTAATGGGCGGTATGCCTACGCATTCACCTCGAAGGTGATACTCGCCCGCGAGAAACCGTTTTCCTATGTTCATTTTTCTTATCCGCAATCGGTCGAATACAAGGTTGTGCGCCATGCTTTGCGCGTCGGCGTCACACAACCTGCAACGGTCACCATCCCCGATAGTTCACCTGTGGCAGTCACGATGCTGGATTTGAGCGCATCCGGCTCGATGATCGATTCGCCTGCTCTTTTGGGTAAAGCGGGTGACCGCATCCATCTCGCATTTACGGTTCCGATCGAGGAAAAGGAAGTGAACCTGGACATCGCTGCGGTTATCAGGAATGTTTATCAGGTAGATGATGCCGGGCGAGAGCGGGTCGGGCTCGGCTTCGAGGATGTCAGCCAGAACGATAATTTGATCCTGCATTATTTTCTTGAGTCCCGCCAGGAGGAGATAGCGTGACTATTGGCTCGGCAATAGCCATGGTATGTCACAGGATGATATGAGATTTTGTAGGGTGGGCGCGCCTTTGTGCCCACGCGGATACCGACCGCGTGGGCAAACGATGAAACCGTTTACCCACCCTGCAAGAGATGTGACATGGGTTGATATGACAAACAATACCGACAGGAAAAAATAATGCAGAGAATTTTTTCCCCCGCCATCGCCCTGCTCAACCGCATGGGTTACACCAAGAAATTTTCGCTGCTGTGGATGGTGTCCCTGATCGCGGTCGCGGTGGTGGCGTATGGCCTGTTTGTCAGCCTCGAGCGGGTTATCCAGCCTTCGCAACGGGAACTGGAAGGCATTGCGCTGATCAAGCCGATTTCCAGAACCGTGCAGCTCATCCAGCAACACCGTGTGTTTTCGTCCGAGCTTCTCGGCGGCAACCGGGCAATGCGGGAACGGCGTGCCGCCAGAGAAGGGGAAGCCGTCGAGGCATTCAAGGCGATGGAGGGAGGGCTGCCAGCCAGCCTGGCTTCAGGCGAAGACTTCCAGCACATCAAGGCAGACTGGGAACAGTTGCGCAAGGATGGGCTCAATTGGACTATGGCCGAGAATTTCGCCGCGCATGCCGGCCTGATCGGCCAGATGCTGCTATTCGAAACATTTGTCGCCGATGAATATGCGTTGACTCTGGACACGGAGATCGACACGTTCTACCTGATCGATACCGCCGTCAATAAACTACCGCATACACTCGAACGCCTTGGGCAGCTCCGCGCATACGGCACAGGCATCCTGACCAGGAAGCAGATCAGCGAATCCCAGAAGGCCAAGCTGAACGCGCTGATGGTCGAACTCGAAAGCACGTTCAAGGAACTCAAAATCAACCTGGATAAAACCGGTCGCTACAATCCGGCGATGCGGCAATCACTCCTGGAGTTATATGGCGGCATTGCCGGTTCGGCGCACAAGATTACCGATCTTGTGGCGGCTGACATCCTCACCGGCCATTTTGCCACGTCCCCCGATGCCTTTCTGGAGATGGCCACCATGGCGATCGACAAGAGCTACGGGCAAATGCATGAATCCCTGCTGCCGGCGACCGAGGCCCTCATCAAGGCGCGCATCGCCCGGGCAAAAAATGAACTGTACACAGAGACCGGCATCGCCCTGCTGGCGTTCCTGCTGGTGGTCTATTTGTCGGCCAGCATCTATTACGCCATTATCGGCAATATCCGGTCGCTGGTGCGTTCCGCGCGCACCTTTGCCGGCGGCAACCTGCAGGAGCGGATCAAACTCGATACGCGCGATGAGCTCAGTTGGGTGAGCGACAGCTTCAATGAGATGGCAGACGGCTTCAATGCCATGCTTGAGGCGCGCAAGCAAGCGGAAAAAGAACTGGCGGATGCGGCAGAAAACCTGCGTATTGCCGCGATTGCCTTTGAAACGCAGATGGCGATTGTGATTACCGATCCCACACCGAAGATATTGCGGGTCAATAAGGCGTTTGAAGAGATCACCGGCTATGCGGCTGAGGAGGTCATCGGCCGCAACCCCAGCATACTCAGTGCGGAGAAGGAACCTGTCGCATTTTATGAGGAAATGTGGAGGGTTCTCCTCGGCGAAGGGAAGTGGAGCGGAGAAGTCCTGGACCGGCGCAAGAACGGCGAGACTTATCCGAAATGGCTGACGATCACCGCCGTCAGCGCACCGGATGGCGACATCACCCATTACATCGGTTCGTTTTTCGACATCACGGACCGCAAGAAAGCGGAGCAGGATATCCATCAACTGGCTTTTTACGATCCGCTGACCAGGTTGCCCAACCGCCGCCTGCTGCTCGATCGCTTGCAGCAGGCGCTGGCAGCCAGTGCGCGCAGCGGCGAGTACGGCGCGATCATGTTTCTCGATCTCGATAACTTCAAGATCATCAATGACACCAAAGGGCACGAATGCGGCGACCTGTTATTGGTTGAAGCGGCGAAACGCCTGCAGTCCTGTGTGCGTGAAGGCGACACGGTGGCCAGGCTCGGCGGCGATGAATTTGTGGTGATGCTGGAAGGCATTAAGGGTGAGATGGAGCGTGCCGCAGCACTGGCCAACGAAGTGGGCGAGAAAATTCTCGCCGTGCTCGATCAGCCTTATCTGATCAAGGAGTATGAGCTTCACAGCACCGCCAGTATCGGGATCAACCTGTTCTCCGGCCATGGCGCCAGCGCGGACGAACTGCTCAAATATGCGGATATCTCTATGTACCAGGCGAAGGCCGCCGGACGCAATACCTTGCGTTTCTTCGATCCGGAAATGCAATCCGTTCTGGAGGCGCACGCGGCCATGGAAGCGGGTTTGCATCATGCGCTGGAGGCATCCGAGTTTGAACTCTATTACCAGCCGAAAGTAAGCCTCCGCACGGGCAGGGTCAGCGGCGCCGAAGCGCTGCTGCGCTGGCGGCATCCGGAACGCGGCCTGGTTTCTCCGGCCGAATTCATTCCGCCGCTTGAAGAGAGCGGGCTGATTGTGCCGGTCGGGGCATGGGTGCTGCGCACTGCCTGCATGCAGGCCAAGGCCTGGCAGATCACGGGAGTCGAATCATGCGGTGTGGCGGTCAATCTTTCGGCCATCCAGTTTCATCGTCAGGACATCTGCGGAGTGGTGCAACAGATACTCGGGGAAACCGGGCTGGAAGCGAAATTCCTGGAGCTGGAGATTACCGAGAGCACCATCATGAAAGACGTGGAGAGCGCCGCTCAAACACTGCGCAAACTGAAGTCGCTGGGCGTGCAGTTGTCCGTGGATGATTTTGGCACAGGATACTCCAGCTTGAGTTATCTCAAGCGTTTTGCCACGGATACGTTGAAAATCGATCAATCTTTTATCCGTGACATTATGACCGATCCTGATGATGCGCTGATCACGCGCACCATCATCGGCCTGGCGCATAATCTGGGAATGAAGGTGGTTGCCGAGGGTGTGGAAAATGAAGCGCAAGCGGCCTTTCTGACGCGCAATGGCTGCGACGAGATGCAGGGCTATTATTATTCGAGGCCTTTGCCGGTGGATACTTATACCGCTTTGCTTGAGGAGCGCCGGTTGCTCAAACCGGAAGTAAGTTTTGGGCGCACCCTGTTGCTGGTCGATGACGAGGAAAATATCCTTGCCGCATTGAAGCGCCTGTTGCGCCGCGACGGGTACCAGATTTTTACCGCCACCAGCGCCCGGCAGGGTTTCGAGTTGCTGGCGGCACATCCGGTGGGCGTCATTGTCTCCGACCAGCGTATGCCGGAAATGTGCGGCACGGAATTCCTGGGCAAGGTCAAGGAAATCTATCCCGACACCATACGCATTGTGCTGAGCGGCTATACCGATCTGCAATCCATCACCAACGCGATCAACCAGGGCTCAATATATAAATTTCTGACCAAGCCGTGGGAGGATGATCTGCTGCGCGAAAATATCCGGAAGGCTTTCGAGTACTTTGAACTGGGCAGCGAGAAGGGGCACATGCTGGTAGAGCTGGATACGCTCAACACGCAATTGAACGATACCAGGCGGCAACTCGAGAAGCTCGCCGTTGATAAATCCACGGAGGCATTGCATAACCTGAATATTTTGCAGGTTGAACAGGAAATCCTGGAGCGGTTGCCGGTGGGAGTGGTCGGCGTGGGCGAGGACGGGTTGATCGCCATGGCCAACAATATGGCCAATCAATTATTCGCGCAGGGCGGCAGCCCGTTGCAGGGCAGCCTTGCCGCCGAACGTTTGCCGGGCGAATTGCTGGCTTGCCTGGATGGTTGTTGCGATAACGGGAAAATTGAATGCGGGCTTGCGGATGGGCGGCGCGTGGAATTCTGGTGTTACCGGATGGGAACCGCGTCGCAGGCGCGCGGCATGGTGTTCGTGTTCAAGCTTATGTAGGCCTAACGCTGCTCATTTTTAAGAAGAATTCCCGTTCGCCCTGAGCCCTTCGATGAACTCAGGAGAGCCTTGTCGAAGGGCTCTTGGTGAGTGGCTGGTGGTTCGACAAGCTCTGATGGAACAACTTAACCACGAACGGTTAAGTGAGCAGCATTGTCCGTTGTCGGGTTACGCGATGATGAAGAACAGGTGAGAGGTAATGAATGGGACATAAAATAATCAGCCTGGCGGATGCCAGACCCGGTATGCGGATTGCGTCCGACGTGTGCGGTCCGACGGGCGGGGATGTGTTGCTGGCTGCCGGGGCGGTGTTGTCTGGGGTCACGCTCTCCGCATTGGCGCGGCGCGGAATCAGCCGGCTTGAAGTCGTGGAACCATTAAGCCCGGAGGAGCGGGCGGCGCGGATTGCGGCCATCGATCAGCGGCTGGATGTGTTGTTTCGCCATGCCGGTGATGACCCGTTGCTGCGCAAATTGCGCGGGGCGGTGCGTGAATATCGCGTGGGGAAATTATGAATAACGCTTCCACGATGGAACAGGTGCTGGCGTGTGTGGAGCAGCTTCCGCCACTGTCAACCGCTGTAGTCGAGGTATTGGCGAGCTTTGAGCGCAAAGATGTCGATGCGGATGAAATCGCCGGCAAAATCAGCCTGGATCAGGGCATGGTGACGCGCGTCCTGCGCGTGGCCAATTCCGCCTTCTACGGGTTTAACGGCAAAGTGGGCACGATACACGAGGCGATAGTGTTGCTGGGCTTTCACAATATCCGCTCGCTGGTGGTGGCGGCAGGGTTGATCCGGCAATTCCCGCCCAGGGAGCACGGACAGTTTGACCACAACTTGTTCTGGCGGCACAACATCGGCACCGGCGTGTGCGCGCGGGTGCTGGCGAGCCGCCTGGGCAAGGATGGCGAACTGGCGTTCACCGCCGGGATGCTGCATGATGTGGGCCAACTGGTGGTGGAGGTGGTGTGCCCGGAGAAGTCCGATGCCGTGGCGGTGCATGGCGCCAGCCATGACATGACCCTGCTGGAGGCCGAGCGCGCCATTTTAGGCGTCGATCATGCCGCGATCGGATTCGAGGTCACCAAACGCTGGAATTTTCCGGCAGCCATCCAGTTAGCGATTCGCGACCATCACCAGCCCGGACAGGAATCCGGTTTTCTGGCGGATGTGGTGCATGTGGCGAGTGTGTTGTGCCACGCGCTCGATATCGGCAACACAGTTAACGACCGGGTGACGCCGCTTTCCCCGGATGCGTGGCAACGGCTCGGGCTGCACTGGGAGATGATCAAATATGGCCTGCCGGAAATCGAGCGCCAGAACGCCGCCGCCAGCCTGATGCTGGGCGATTGAGAAAGCGCGGGACGGGTTATGCCACATGAAGAAATTACCCGGATGTCCTGGGTGCAAGACCTGTACCGATTGGGGCAAAGCGGGGCGCTTGGCGGGCAGGCCGAGGTTGCGCAGCAGCAGATTCTCGAACATATCGTGCAAGGCTTCGATGGCAG
This sequence comes from Nitrosomonadales bacterium, assembly GCA_016218475.1. Classification (GTDB taxonomy): domain Bacteria; phylum Pseudomonadota; class Gammaproteobacteria; order Burkholderiales; family Gallionellaceae; genus Gallionella. The sequence continues at coordinate 14,010 of JACREB010000141.1, forward strand.
GAGCGGAACGCTTGCGCTGGTCGATGAGGACATCATCCTGTTTGACGAAGGCGGCAGCGTTATCATTGTTGCCGGCATTGATATTCCGGCACAGGTGATCGGTAACCGGATCCCGTTCGGGCAGGGTATTCTCGGCTGGGTGGCAGAGCATGGCGAAGACCTTTTACTCAATGGAGATTTAAGCGCCGATCCGAGGTTTCGCAACCTGGTGCGTGACCAGGCCAGCAAGCCGGCGTCGGCGATGTGTTGGGCGCTCAAGTCCGAAGGGAAACTGATCGGCGTCTTGAGCGTGAATGGCAAGGAGGGTGCGCCGCCCTATACCGATGGCGACCTGGCAAAAGGAGCTACGGTAATCAGCCTGGTCTCCATCGTGCTCGACAATGTCCGCCTGCACTTTGAGCAGCAACGGCGCATTGCCATGGTTTCCAAAATGAACGAAGATTTTATGCTCGCCCAGCAACAGATAGCGCAAGCCCAGGATCAATTGCTCCAGTCCGACAAGATGGCTTCGGTCGGGCAGCTCGCCGCCGGGGTGGCGCACGAGATCAACAATCCGATCGGCTTTGTTTATTCCAATCTCGGCTCGATGGAGAAATACCTCAAGGATATTTTTGAGTTGCTCGATGTATATGAAGGAGCCGAAGCGGCGCTGCCGGACGCGGCCCGCGCCGAGGTGCGCCGCGCGAAACAGCAGAAGGATCTGGCGTTTCTCAGGGAGGACGTGCCGATGCTGATGAAAGAATCGCGCGATGGCATCACGCGGGTAAAGAAAATCGTCCAGGATCTGAAAGATTTCTCGCATGTGGACGCTCAGGACGAGTGGCAGTGGGCCGATCTGCATAAAGGGCTGAACAGCACGCTCAACATTGTCTGGAACGAAATAAAATACCACGCCGAAGTAAAAAAAGAATACGGCGAAATTCCCGAAGTGGAATGTTTCCCCTCGCAGCTCAACCAGGTGTTCATGAACCTGCTGGTCAATGCGGCGCACGCGATTCCCGATAAGGGTATTATCACCATACGCACCGGGCGGCAGGGCGAGGAAGTTTTTATCCGGATTGCCGATACCGGCAAGGGTATCCCGGAGGAGAACCTCAAGCGGGTATTCGATCCGTTTTTTACCACCAAGCCGGTGGGCAAGGGGACAGGCCTCGGGTTGTCGCTGTCTTACGGTATCATGCAGAAACACAACGGGCGAATCGAAGTGCAAAGCGAAGTGGGCAAGGGAACCACCTTCACCTTGTGGTTGCCGATTAAACACCTGAGTTAGGCTGCATGAAAAATTGGAAAGGTACATGATGGAACAAGACAATCAGACCGATGCCGTTGCAGCTCCGGCAACATTGCTGTTCGTGGACGATGAGGCGAATATCCTCTCTTCGCTCAAACGCTTATTCCGCCCCTCCGGCTACCGTATTTTTACCGCGGAGAGCGGTGCTGCCGGCCTGGAAATCATGGCGCGGGAACCGGTGGATATGGTGATTTCAGATATGCGAATGCCGGAAATGAATGGCGCGCAATTTCTGGAAAAGGTGCGCGAAAACTGGCCGGACACGGTGCGCATCTTGCTCACCGGTTATGCGGACATCGGCTCGACGATAGAAGCGATCAACAAGGGGCAGATTTATCGTTATATCTCCAAACCCTGGGAAGACAACGACATCACCATCACCGTGCGCCAGGCGCTGGAGCGGCGCGAACTGGAGCGCGAAAAGGCGCGGCTCGAAGATCTGACACGGGTTCAGAATGAAGAGCTCAAGGAGCTGAACGCCAATCTGGAGGGCAAAGTGCGCGAGCGCACCGAAGAGTTGCGCCAGGCCATGCTCGATTTGCAGGCGGCGCATGAGAAGCTGAAAAAAGGCTTCATGGCTTCGATCCGCGCCTTCTCCAGCGTGATCGAAATGCGCGGCGGCGGAGTGTTGTCAGGACATGCCAAACGGGTCGGCGAGTACATGCGAAAACTGGCTCCCAAGTTGCGGGTATCCGATGAGTTGAGACAGGATTTGGTGTTTGCCACGTTGCTTAAAGACCTGGGCAAAATGAGCCTGTCCGACCGCATACTGGCCAAACCGTTTTGCGCGCTGGATACCGAGGAACTGGCCCAGTTCACCAAGCACCCGATAAGGGGGCAGGCGGCGCTGATGTCGCTGGATCAATTGGAAAATGCGGCAAAAATCATCCGCCACCAGCACGAGCAATTCAACAGGAACGGTTATCCGGATCATCTGGGAGGCGCCGAAATCCCGCTGGGCGCCCGCATCCTGGCGGTGGTAAGCGACTATGATGCGTTGCAGTCCGGAATATTGCAGCCCAAACGCTATAGCCCCGCCGAAGCAGCCGCTTACTTGGTCGCCAGCCGTGGCAGGCGCTATGACCCCGATGTGGTGGATGCGTTCGTCAAGGCGTTTGATGTGCCAACCGCCAGAGCTATCGACCGTGATCAGAAAGCCGGCACATCACCCGGCAGCGATTCGAAACTCGGCACATCACTGCTTAAAGCCGGGATGACCATCGCCCGCGACCTGATGACGAAAGACGGTATCCTGCTCCTGTCACGCGGATACGTATTGGACGAGAAAAGGATTGACCTGCTGTGCGGTTACGAAAAGTCGATAGGGGATAAATTGGACGTATACGTTCGGGTTGGTTAGAGACACAGCGGCTTATCGCGGCTAAAGCCGCTCCCACAAATCTTACTGTGCCACAAAGCGCTGAAGGGCGCATTGCGGCGTTAAAATCAGGCTCAAAATGCTCATTTACTACATGTAAACTCCGCTTTTTCGCCCGATTTTGCCTTGCACTGCATCCCTTGATCGCTTTGTGACACAGTAA
>JACREB010000142.1 GCA_016218475.1 Nitrosomonadales bacterium
ATGCGCCATACGAGAAAGGTGTAAAGGTTTGTGGCAACGAAAAAACAGAACTTGAACGGCGACTGCAACGCTCCACTGTTTTGCATTGGTGGGATATTACAATCCATCCTGAAATGGTACTTTTGTAATTTCTCACTCCCTAACATATCGACGAACCGACATAAACTTTACGAAGCATCATGAGCCAATCACTGAACAACGTCATTAAGCAAGCCGAGCAAATCATCCTCGGCAAACCGCAGCAAATCCGCCTCGCGCTGACTTGCCTGCTGGCGCGCGGCCATTTGCTTATAGAAGATTTGCCGGGGGTCGGCAAAACCACGCTGGCGCATGTCCTGGCCCGTGCGCTGGGCTTGCAGTTCCAGCGCATCCAGTTCACCAGCGACCTGTTGCCCGCCGACATCCTCGGCGTTTCGGTATATCAGCGCGACAATGAGAAATTCGAATTCCATCCCGGCCCGATATTTGCGCAAATGATCCTGGCCGATGAAGTCAACCGCGCCACACCCAAGGCGCAGAGCGCGTTGCTGGAAGCGATGGAAGAGCAGCAGGTGACCATCGAAGGCACGACCCGCGCCCTGCCCGCACCGTTCTTCGTCATCGCCACACAGAACCCGTCCTATCAGGTCGGCACGTTCCCGCTGCCGGAATCGCAACTGGACCGCTTTCTGATGCGCATCCAGATGGGCTACCCCGATGCACAGGCGGAACGCGGCCTGCTGTCCGGCGTGGACCGGCGCGAGATCATCGCCCGCCTCCGCCCGCAAATGGAAAGCGCGGAACTGCCGGCGCTGCAACAGCGCGTCAGGACAGTGCTCGCCTCTCCAGCGCTGCTCGACTATATTCAGGCCATCCTGCGCCACACGCGCGAATCGGCGCGTTACCTGCACGGCCTGTCGCCGCGCGCCGGACTCTCCCTGCTCTCCGCCGCACGTGCCTGGACATTGCTCGACGAACGCGATGCGGTCATTCCGGAAGATGTTCAGGCGGTGTTGCCCGGCGTGGTCAACCACCGCTTGCAGGCAATCGGCGAACACTCAAAACAAAACAGCGCCACGCTGGCGCGCGAATTGATCGAGGCTGTGGCGATTCCGTGACGATGAGCAATGCTAGAATGCACAAAATCCCATTGTTGAAAGGATAAACATGAACGAAATACTATTTATGGTTGAAGAAGCGCCCGAAGGCGGACTGACGGCACGCGCATTAGGTGAATCCATTTTCACTGAAGCAGATAACGAAGCAAGTTTGCGCCAGCAAGTGCGCGACGCAGTGCATTGCCACTTCGAGAAAGGGAAAGCTCCGCAAATTATCCGCCTGCATTCAATATGACAAAAATTTCGTTTTTATCGGTTAACCGTAGGGTGGGCTATGCCCACCATGTCGGGCGTAGCCCGACCTACATTTGGTTCCGCCCCACCCGAGTTAGACTATCAACCAACGCGACAAACCTTGCCCATCGCGCTATTTGACAAATAGCCACAACCACTTTTAACCCGTGCTCACCGCACTCAAACAACGCTTCCGCACCTGGTTGTTTCGCCGGAAAATAGAAAGCGGAACCATCGTCCTCAACCAGCGCCGCATCTTCATCCTGCCTACCAGGCAAGGTTTTGCGCTGGCTTTCGTGCTGGTGCTGATGCTGCTCGGCGACATCAACTACAGCCTCAGTCTCGGCTATGCGCTGACCTTTCTGCTGGCGATGGTGGCGGTGATGACGATGGTGTATGCCTTCCGCAATCTGGCGCATCTGGAGATCCGCGCAGGCCGCGCGGATGCCGTATTCAGCGGCGAGACCGCGCAATTCCTGCTGCACTTTCACAACCGCAGCGCATTGGCACGCTATCAGCTTTGCCTGACGGCAACAAAGACCGGCCAGATGCCGCTATGCTTCGATATACCCGCCCGGCAAGACAGCGGGATTGCATTCCCCCTGCCTGCCACGCGGCGCGGATGGCTGGCGTTGGGCGAATTGAAACTGCATACCGAATTCCCGCTCGGGTTGTTTCACGCATGGTCTTATCTGCATTTCGATACGCGCTGCCTGGTTTACCCCGAGCCGTTGCCCAACGCGCCGCTGCCCTCCGGCAACAGCCCGGATGGCGCGGGCAAACGCCCCGTTGCCGGGGACGACGATTTCGCCGGGTTGCGCGACTATGTCGCGGGAGATGCCTTGCCGCGCATAGCCTGGAAGGCCTTTGCGCGCGGGCAGGGTTTGCAGGTGAAGCAGTTCTTCACGCAAGCCGGTGAAGAGTTGTGGCTTGACCTTTCCGACGCACCGGATCGCACCGAAGAAGAAAAACTCGCGCGCATGGCGCGCTGGATGCTGGATGCCGAGGCGCAGGGGTTGCGCTACGGGTTGCGCCTGCCGGGCGGCGAGTTGCCCCTCCGACACGGTGGGGCGGAACCCTCTGGTGCGGGAGGAGCGGCTAGGCAGTTGCTCCCGCAATCGGCTGGCTTCGCCAGTAACGTGTCGCAACTGCCACCCAACAACGGTACCGCGCACCGCGATGAATGTCTGCGCCGGATCGCGTTGTTCAATTTGCCGCAACAAAACGACCCTCTCCCCTCCTTCGACAAGCTCAGGACAGGCCAAGCCCTCTCCCGTAAACGGGCGAGGGGAGCAAAACAAGCCCCTCTCCCACTTGTGGGAGAGGGGTTGGGGGAGAGGGAAATCATGAGCAAATCCCTCATCTACGGGCTGCTGCTATCCGTCCTGATGGTCATTGCGCCGCACGCCAGCCATCTGCCGCTTTGGGTCAGATCGCTGTGCGTTACCATGCTGCTGTGGCGCGCCTACCTGACTTACAGCGGCAACCCGCTGCCCGATCGCTGGCTGTTGACGCTGATTACCGTTGCCGGGCTAGGCGGTGTCTCCATCAATTTCATTACGCTATTCGGGCGCGAGGCCGCCGTCACGCTGTTGATGCTGATGGCCGCGCTCAAGTTCCTGGAGCTGCGCACGGTGCGCGACGCGATGGTGCTGATTTACCTGTCCTGCTTCATTGTCATCACCAATTTTTTCTACTCGCAAAGCATCCCCACCGCCCTGTACATGCTCGCCACGCTGATCGTCCTCGTGACGACATGGATACATCTGCACGCGCAAAATATCGCGCTCAAGCCGCGCCTGCGCGTCGCTTCGGCATTGCTGCTGCAAGCCATTCCGTTGACGCTGATCCTGTTTGTCCTGTTCCCGCGCGTACAAGGCCCGCTGTGGGGGTTGCCGCAGGATGCTTTCGCGAGCAGCGGGCTGGACGACAGGATGTCTCCGGGCAGCTTGAGCCGTTTAAGCTTGTCGGATGCGGTGGCGTTCCGCGTCAGTTATGCGGGCAAGCCTCCAGCCCGCGGGCAGATGTACTGGCGCGGGCCAGTGCTGTGGCATTTCGACGGGCACACCTGGACACCGGGCAACACCGCCTACAGCGTCGCCCCGCAATTTACCGAGCTCGATCAATCCATCGATTACATCGTCACACTGGAACCGCACAACAAGAACTGGCTGTTCATGCTCGATATGCCGGATAAAATCTCCGTGCCAGCCAGCCTCACTCATGATTTTCAGGTGCTGGGCAAAGAGCCGGTCAATTCGCGATTGCGCTATGAGGCGCGCTCCCATCTCGGGTTTCACGCCAACTTGCGCGAAGCGGATTGGCAGATCCAGCGAGCCCTGCAATTGCCGCGATCGCTTAACCCTCAAGCCGTGCAGCTTGCCGCGGCATTGCGGGCTGAAGCGGCAAATGATGCCGCCGTGGTTAAGAATGCCCTGTCTTATTTCAATCAACAAGGCTTCCAATACACGCTGGAGCCGCCGCCGCTCGGCATCAACGGAATAGACGATTTTCTGTTTGTCACCAAAAAAGGGTTTTGCGAACACTACGCCTCGGCATTCGTGTTTCTGATGCGCGCCGCACATATTCCGGCGCGCGTCGTGACCGGCTATCAGGGAGGCGAATTCAACTACATCGGCAATTACTACATCGTGCGCCAATCCGACGCCCACGCATGGGCGGAAGTATGGCTGAACGGGCAGGGGTGGGTGCGCGTCGACCCCACCGCAGCCATCGCCCCCGCGCGCGTGGAAACCAACGTGGCCGCAGCCATTCCTGCCAGCGAAACCGCCACCATGCCATTCATGTCGCGCATGGTGAGCAACCCACCGGCATGGATGGGCAATTTGCTCATGAACTGGGATATGCTCGCTTTCCGGTGGAATCAATGGGTGCTGGGCTACAACACCGAGCGCCAGTTCGCTTTCCTGACCAGCCTGGGCATGAAAGCCATAACCTGGCAAAACATGGCGCTCATCATGACTGCGGGTGTCTGGCTGGTGATCGGGATATTTGCCCTGTTCATGCTGCGCCATCTGTTTTCGCGCCAGCCGGACAAGGTGCAGGCCGCATGGCTCAAACTGTGCCGCAAATTGGCCAAGGCCGGGCTACCGCGCCCCGCACACGAAGGCGCGCAGGACTATGCCGCACACATCGCCGCTGCACGCCCGGAACTCGCGGCTACCATCCGCGACCTTGCCATGCGTTACACCGCGTTGCGCTACGGCGCTGTCCATGGTGAACAGGCGCAGCGTGAATTCCTGCAACGCGCCGCCGCCCTGAAAGCCTGACAGGGTATAATCCGCACCACGCTAACGGGCATGGCGAGTTGCCGCCCCTAATAATGAAACCCGCCGTGCCCGTTTCCCCCTATCCAACTTTCCCCCGCAAGCGGGAGAAAGGGCAAACGAATCGCTACGCGAGTTTCACACTACCACGTCAAAATAATATGCTCATCACCCGCCGCCTGGAATTCGATGCCGGACATCGCATCCCCACCCACAACAGCCAGTGCAAACACCTGCACGGGCACCGCTACGCCATCGAGATCACCCTGTCCGGCGACATCGTCACCGGCGAAGGACAATCGGAGCAGGGCATGGTGATGGACTTCGCCGATGTCAAACGCATCGCCATGGAAAAACTGGTGGACACATGGGATCACGCCTTCCTGGTATATCGCGGCGACAAGGTGGTATGCGACTTTCTCGCAACATTGCCGGATCACAAGACCGTTATCCTCGATGTTCTTCCAACCGCTGAATATCTTGCGCAAACCGCTTTCGATATTCTCGATCCCGCTTACCGGGGCACCTACGGCAACCGTCTGCGTCTCGAACAAGTACGCATCTATGAAACGCCAAATAACTGGGCGGACTGCGTGCGCGGTTAATTTATCACCCGTGTTTCTGGACACACCGCGCGCCTTGGTTCAAAATGCGCGGCCTCGGAGGGCTGGCAGAGCGGTTGAATGCACCAGTCTTGAAAACTGGCAAGGGTTTGCGCCCTTCGTGAGTTCGAATCTCACGCCCTCCGCCAAAACAGCATTCAAACTCGTCCAGAAAAATACAGCAAACCAATTAAATACGCGGTGTAAAGCTAAGCAATTAGTCCAAAGCGGTGTGGTAACATCCCATTGCATCCGAGCTTAAACCGTGGTAACTTTCGTGGTAAGCAAATTACCACGGTGAAGAGTTACCACAAATGGCTACCAATCTGTTATCCGCTGCCGAATGCAAGAACGCCACCAGTAATGGGGCGGGCATCCGCAAGCTCCATGATGGCGATGGACTTTATTTGTGGGTTTATCTCGATGGCCGGAAATATTGGCGGATGCGTTACTGGCAGACGGACAAGGAAAAGTCCCTGTCCGTTGGCGTGTATCCCAAAATCACCCTGAGCGATGCGCGGAAAAAACGCGATGAGTTGCGCAAGCAACTGCAAGCCGATCTCGATCCCTCCGCCGAACGCAAAGCCACCAACCTGCGCAAGAAACTCGCAAATGTAAACTCCTTCGAGGCCGTGGCGCTGGAGTGGTACAACAAGCAACTGCATACCTGGGTTGAGCATCACGCCAGCGATGTTAAACGCCGCCTTGAGAGCAACATCTTCCCTACCCTCGGCAAACGTCCGATTGACCAGATAAATGCGCTGGAGCTATTGGAAACCATCCGCAAAATAGAAGCGCGTGGCGCATACGATCTGGCTCACCGTGTCCTGCAAGTATGCGGACAGGTATTCCGCTATGGCATCGCCACCGGGCGCTGTACCCGCAACCTCTCCACCGACCTGCGCGGCGCACTCAACCCGCATGTAATGCAACATCAATCCGCTGTCCGTCCAGAAGAACTTCCAGACCTGATGCGCGCCATCGCCAAGTATGACGAAACCGGCGACAAGCAAACCCGCCTTGCCCTGCAACTGCTGGCACAAACCTTTGTGCGCACCAATGAGCTGATCGGTGCGGAGTGGACTGAGTTCGATCTTGATAATGCCTTGTGGATCATCCCCGCCGGGCGCATGAAGATGAAAACCGAACACGTTGTCCCGCTGGCACGGCAGGCACTCGCCATACTGGCCGAAATCAAGGAAATATCCGGCGGCAGCCGTTTCGTGTTCCCCGGTCGCAACCGGGACAAGCCCATCAGCAACAACACCATGCTGTTCGCCCTGTACCGCATGGGCTACAAAGGCAAGATGACCGGCCACGGCTTCCGGGCGGTGGCCTCCACCATCCTCAACGAAACCGGCTTCAAGCCTGGCGTGATCGAGCGCCAGCTTGCGCACTGCGAACGCAACGAGGTGCGCGGTGCATACAACCGCGCCGAATATCTACCCGAACGCAAGAAGATGATGCAGCACTGGGCGGATTATTTGGGTTCGATAGAAGCGGGCGCGAAGGTTGTCCCGCTGCGTAGCCAAGCGGCCTGACGTTCCACGGTTCGCATGACCGGTCACATATTGAGGAAGAAATGATCGAAGCGCCCATTAGCACACCACCGCAAGCGTACATGGACATCATCGAAACGCTGATCGACAAAGCGCGGGGGTTTCTGGAAGCAGGCGAAAAGCTTCAGCCGATGGCGTTCGTTGGTAACATGGCCACCAAGCAAGTTGTTCCGGTGATGGTCCAGACTGGAAGCGAGGAAGGCAAAGACCAGTCTGCGCGGACGATCCGGTCAGCGGCGTTGGCATTGGAGGCGGATTTCGTGTTTGCGATCATGGAAGCATGGACGCTTCGGCCAGACAAAATGCGCCAAATGAATGCGATCCTCGACAAGTACGGAAGCATAAGCGCATCGCCCTACGCGATAGATACGTGCGCGCTTACGCTGGAAACCAGGCATGGGTTGTGGGCCGCACAGCCGCCGATCAAGCCCAAGGGCATTTCCAAAAAGAAACGGACAATCGGGGTAATCGAGTTCCGCTATTTCACGGAAGTTGAAGGCCGGTTTGCACACCTGCTGCCCAGGAAGGAAGGCGACGAGCCACCATCAATTTTGCATTGATGGATTTGTCAATCCGCTTGAAGTCTGGCCGCAACCCGTGCATCAACAAGTGATCGAATTTCTGCCTCGGTAACTTCCAAGTCCTCCAATTGCTTGGCTGCATTCAAAATGCGACGTTCGGCCTACCTACGCATGAACTTCTTTTTATAGATTCACGCCAATCCGCCACTCACCCGCTCGGTTCCCGCCAAATCGCGCGCGGAGAACACCTCCGCGAACCCTGCCTGCTGCAACAGCACGCGTACCCGCACCGCCTGATCGTAGCCGTGTTCCAGCAGCAACCAGCCACCGGTATTGAGATGCTCCCGAGCCTGCACAACGATGCGGCGGATGTCATCCAGCCCGTCTGCGCCTGAAGCAAGCGCGGCGCGCGGTTCAAAGCGCAGGTCTCCCTGCGCGAGATGCATATCGGCAGCGGCGATATACGGCGGGTTCGACACGATCAGGTCGAAGCGTTCGCCAGCCAGCGCGGAGAACCAGTCGCTGCGCAGCAGGCGCGCGTTGCCGAGGTTCAGCCGCCGCACATTTTCCTGCGCCACGTCCAATGCCTCCGGTGACGCATCTACCGCCGTCACCTCGATATCCGGCCGTGCGTGGGCGATGGAGAGCGCAATCGCACCGCTGCCGGTGCCCAGATCAAGCACTCGGTACGCATGCTCGCTCCCCCCCTGACAAGGGGAGGCCGGGATAACCAGCGACTTAGCCATTGTTTTTTGATGGCCTAGTCGAATGGCTAGTTGTTTCATCAGGGGTTGCGGAATCCGCTGTAACGCCAGATCGACCAGCAACTCGGTGTCGGGTCGCGGAATCAGCGTCGCGGGCGTGACCTTGAAGTCCAGCCCGAAGAACTCGCGCTCGCCGAGAATGTAGGCCAGCGACTCGCCCGCGAGGCGACGCTGCAACAGCGCGCGGTAGGCCGCGACCTGCGCCTCGTCCGGCACCTGCTCGGGATGCGCCAGCAGGTGCGCACGCGAAACGCCCAGCACCTGCTGCAACAGCATCTGCACCTCGATACGCGCCGCGCCAGAATCCAGCGACAACGCAGATTCTAGTGCGGTTTTATCGTGAGTCAGGAGGGATTGGAGGGTGTAGGGCATGGGCTGAGTTTGGTGCGTGGTCAGGCTCAGAAAAACTCGACCCATTTAGTTCCGCTGGTTTTCTTTTGCCAAGTGGCTACGCACAAGATTGTGGAGAAGCATTGCATAGCTCGTTATTCTCGACAGTAGATCGCCCAACCTATCGGCATACATCATAGGTAGATTGGTAGCCGGGTCGGATACTTCAATAAGAGTTATTAAATTTTCAAGTTGTCCATTTCCAAAAAAGAAGTTAATCTTACTGTGTCACAAAGCGATCAAGGGATGCAGTGCAAGGCAAAATCGGGCGAAAAAGCGGAGTTTACATATAGTAAATGAGCATTTTGAGCCTGATTTTAACGCCGCAATGCGCCCTTCAGCGCTTTGTGACACAG
>JACREB010000147.1 GCA_016218475.1 Nitrosomonadales bacterium
CCGCAACGGGACTGCCGAAACGGATTTGGTGGCCGCGTTGACGGACGCCCTGCTATCCAAGCCGGCACGGCATGATTTCGGTGTCCCGCGCTCCCGTGATAACCGCGTCATGGCGGCGATCGGCGGGTAATTTTTTCGGGGATTTCGTATAGTGTTTTTACATGTTTTTGTTTGTACCCGCATTCGGTTGCTGCTTGTATTCGGGCTGTTGATATCAGCCTGTGTCCAGGCCGGGCCAAAAACCGGCAAGGCCGGGAGCCATGAGACGATGCTGTCAGTGGTAGATCACTGGTCGGGAAAATCAGGAAAGAGGCTGGAGGGCAGAAATCATGAACGGCGACATGGCGATTGTGAATTTGGATCGTGGCCTGCCGGCAAAGAACCGACAAACACCTGGTGACTTGGGCGCGGTGGCGCAGGGAAATCATCATCACCTGACAGCCCATCTTCCTCAGAACCTGCGTTCGGTTTCAACCCTCCAATGGTTGCAGGCAGAGAATTACCTTTTCAGGCGAGGCGATGTAGTCGATGCGGCATACCAGGTTGCGCAGGGATTCGATACCGGCGGAACAAGTACGCCGGTTCATTCAACAGTACCTGACCGCAATACTGAACAAGAGACTATCAATCTGTGCAACACATTGCAGCGTGCGCCGGCATCTGCCCATGCGGCAGCACATTTAACGCAGTTCATTTCAGGAGAAATAAAATGGGTTCACTGAGCATCTGGCACTGGTTAATTGTGTTGTTGGTCATCGTCTTGATATTTGGCACCAAGAAGCTGCGTAATATGGGCAGCGATCTGGGCGGCGCGGTGAAGGGCTTCAAGGAAGGCATGAAAAGCGGGGAAGAGTCGCCCATGCAAATTCAGCAGGACGGACAAACCATACAGGGCGAAGTCAAAGACAAGATGCACTCCAATGCGTAATTAAGGACATGCTTATATGTTTGGAATAGATTTTTCGGAACTGATGGTAATCCTGGTGGTTGCCCTTATTGTCATCGGTCCGGAACGTTTACCCAAGGTGGCGCGCACCTGCGGTCATTTGTGGGGCCGTGCGCAGCGCTATGTTAAAGACGTCAAGGCCGACATTTCGCGTGAGATGGCAATTGATGATATTAGTCAGTTCAGGCAAAGCCTGCGGCAAGAAGCGAGTAGCGCTGAACAAGCGATGATGCATGTCAAGCAGACCATCGACCAGCAGGTGCTGCAACTTAATAGCTCAGTGTCGCAACCAGACAAGGCTATTACACAACCGATTCCAAAGTAGCTCACCATCGCTTAATGAATGCCAACCAAAATTTCATCGCGCACTTGATTGAACTGCGCACCCGCCTGATGTATGCCATTGTGGCGTTGCTCCTGGTGTTCATCGGGCTATTTCCATGGGCATCAGATCTCTATGCCATGCTTGCCAAACCGTTGCTCGCCAAGCTGCCACAGGGTGGGCAGATGATCGCCACCGATGTTACAACCTCATTCTTTGTGCCGCTCAAAGTCGCGCTTATGGCTGCTTTTCTGATCGCGCTTCCATACATGCTATGTCAAGCGTGGCTCTTTATCGCTCCCGGTCTGTATGCGCATGAAAAGCGCTGGGTGTTTGCGGTAGTGGCGGCGAGCATGGCGCTGTTTTTTTGTGGCATGGCGTTTGCCTATTTCGCCGTATTTCCGGTGGTATTCGGTTTTATCACTGCTGCCGCACCGCAGGGTGTGGCGGTAATGACTGACATTGATAAATACCTGAGCTTTGTATTAAACATGTTCGTTGCATTTGGTATCGCCTTTCAAGTGCCAGTTGCGGTGGTGATACTGGTTAAGCTGAACATTGTGACTGCCGCCAAACTCAGGGAAATCCGGCCTTACGTGGTTGTAGGCGCATTCGTTATCGGTGCGATTTTTACTCCGCCGGACGTTGTGTCACAGCTTATGCTCGCTATGCCGTTGTGTTTGCTATATGAGGCTGGCATTGTGGTGGCGGGGTGGATGATGCAGAAACCCGGCATGGACAAGCCCATCAAGGTGGCTTCATAAAAAACTGAAGATTATTCGGCTCGCTATGGCAAATCCATGTATTTTTCGATGCAGGCTTGTTTGATGAATTCGACGTAGAGCCGAATTTCAAGCCATGGCAAGAACACGACACCCCTTTCCTCCCCTTGCCCCGCTCCTGCGGGGTTTTTTTTGCAACAGGCTGGATTGTCGGTTAATAATGGCGCTTGCGGGTAAGACCATTGGCGGGTGAAAGTGCTACCCTCCCGATTACCAGCAAACAACTTTGAAAATACGGACTACCTGCATGGACGACCAACAACTGCTGCGCTATAGCCGCCACATCCTGCTGAATGAGATCGGCATCGAGGGACAGCAGCGCCTGCTCGACGCGCGGGCGCTGATCATCGGCCTCGGCGGCCTCGGTTCGCCCGCCGCGCTGTACCTGGCCGCCAGCGGCGTCGGCAGGCTGATCCTGTGCGACCACGACACGGTGGACTTCAGCAATCTGCAACGCCAAATCATCCATCGTACTGCATCGGTCGGCCAGCCCAAGGTTGCATCCGCACAGGCCGCGCTGCGCGATATCAATCCAGAAATCGAGTGCATTACTTTGCCTGTGCGTGCCGAAGCAGCGCAACTGCGCGATCTGGTCGCGCGGACTGATGTGGTGCTGGATTGCAGCGATAATTTTGCCACACGCTATGCCGTCAACCGTGCTTGTTTGGCCCAGCGCAAACCGCTGGTCTCGGGCGCGGCGATCCAGTTCGAAGGGCAAGTTGCGGTGTTCGATTTTCGCCGCGATGATGTACCATGCTACAACTGCCTGTTTCCCGAGGATAGCCAGGCCGCCGAGCTGCGCTGCGCGACCACCGGGGTATTCGCCCCGCTGGTCGGTTTCATCGGCTCGTTGCAGGCGGCGGAAACCCTCAAGTTGCTGATGGGCATAGAACGCGGCTTGAGCGGCAAGCTGCTGATGGTCAACGCGCTGGACATGAATATCATGCGCAGCACGTTGAGCAAAGATCACACCTGCCGTGCCTGCGGCGGCTTGCTTTCATAGATTGGGCAGGTATTCAAATGGACGAATTAACTCATTTTTCAAATGCCGGGCGGGCACGCATGGTAGATGTTTCGGCAAAATCGGACACACAGCGTACCGCGATCGCCAGCGGCGTTCTGCGCATGCAGCCCGCGACGCTGGAGCGGGTCAGGGCAGGCCGGATCGCCAAGGGCGACGTGCTGACGGTGGCCGATGTCGGCGCGGTCATGGCGGCAAAGCGCACCCCGGACATCATTCCGATGTGTCATCCCATCATGCTGAGCGGCGTGGAGGTCGAGTTCAGCGAGATTGTTGATCCGGACGCAAGCGGTTGCATGGGCATCAAGGTGGTCACCACGGCAAGCTGTGTCGGGCAGACCGGTGTCGAGATGGAGGCGTTATGCGCCGCCAGCGTGGCGCTGCTGACGATCTATGACATGTGCAAGGCGATCGACAGGGGGATGCGTATCGAGAGTATCCGGCTGGAAGAAAAACGCGGCGGCAAGAGCGGAACCTGGAAATATGGGGAGTCAAAATGATTAAAGTGCTGTTTTTCGGGCCGGTCGCGTCGCGTATCGGCATCCATCAGGCAACGGTTGCATTTCGCTCCGGCATCCGCATACAGGACGTGCGCGACGAACTGGCGGCGCAATACCCACGAGCATTTGAAATCGTCTGCTTCGCCGCGGCCAACGGCGAACATGTGCGAGACATGTCGTTGCCGCTCGCGGATGACAGCGAAGTGGCTTTCATGGCCAAGTTCTCTGGAGGATGAATTGAAACCGGCCGTGAGGATACAACTGGAAGATTTCTCGGTTGATGAAGAGGTATCCGCCATCAAGACGAGCTCCATGCGCATGGGGGGTATCGCCACATTTCTGGGGTGCGCACGCGATTTTTCAGAAGGTCGTGAGGTGTCGGAGATCAGCTTTGAAGCCTACGGAAGCATGGCCCTTTCAGAGTTGAACAGATTGCGTACAGATGCCGTCGAACAGTTTGGCTTGCTGGATGCGAGGCTGGTACATCGCATTGGCACAGTCAAGGGCGGCGACAACATCGTTCTGATTGTGGCGGGGGCAGAGCATCGCGCGCCAGCACTGGAGGCTTGCCGCTGGATGATTGATGAACTGAAACAACGCGTACCGATCTGGAAAAAAGAAATTACCCCGCAAGGAGAATCATGGGTGACTTCGCATCCATGAATCCACCCGTATTCATCTTTGTAGGACATTCCGGCTCCGGCAAAACCACGCTGATCGAAAAGCTGTTGCGCGAGTTGAGCGGCATGGGGCTGCGCGTGGCCACTATCAAGCATGCGCACCACAAAGTTGAACTGGATACCCCCGGCAAAGACAGCTATCGCTACAAGGAGGCCGGCGCGGTGATGAGCATATTGCTGACTCGCGATGCGCTGCAACTGGTGGCCGATGCCACAGAACAACGTGAACCTGAGCAATTAGCGCAACGCTTCCTGGGTGAAACGGATTTGGTGCTTGCGGAGGGCTTTTCCCATACTCCCGGTATGAAGATAGAAGTATTGCGCAGAGAATGTGGCAAACCGCCGCGCTGTTCGATCAAAGATGGTTTGATCGCAATGGTCACCGATGTTGCCGAAGCGCATCCGCAACTGCCGCACTTTGCGCTGGAGGGTGTGAACGGTATCGTTGAGTTTATTCTGCAACGGGTCGCACGATGATCGGGGGTTGTACGGCGCTCATTCTGGCGGGAGGTGATTCGCGCCGCATGGGGCAGGACAAGGCAGATTTGGTGCTGGACGGGAAAACATTATTGTGGCGCGTCACCGCCACGATGCAATCGCTCTTTCCCAAGGTGATCGTCAGTGTGCGGGAAATGCGTGCCGGACTTGATGTGCCGCAGGTTTGCGACGAACTGCCAGCGAGCGGGCCGCTGACCGGATTGATCGCCGGACTGACTCAAGCCGGGACGCCTTGGGTCTTCGCAGTGGCGTGCGATATGCCGTTCGTGACACCGGCGGTCGTCTCGCAACTCGCGATTTATCGAGCCGGGCATCAAGCGGTGGTTCCGCTGGTGGGCGGGTACCCGCAACCGTTGGCAGCGTTCTATGCGGCGAGTGGGCTGGGTGTGATGCGTGCGAGCCTTGCACAAGGCGACAAGAGTCTGCGTAGCATGTTGCAGAGATTGGAAGTGCGTTATGTGAGTGAAGCGGAGTTGCGTGATTGTGATCCGCAACTGCGCAGTTTCTTCGATCTGGATACGCCGCAGGATGTTCTGACGGCGCTGAAGTGAGGTTGCTGTGGAACATCTGACAGTGACGGCGGCGCAGCGATGCGTTCTCGAAACGATCAAATTGTTGGGAACGGAGAACGTCAAACTGGAACAGGCATTGGGATGCGTGCTGGCCGGGGACATCTGTGCCAACCGCGATATCCCGCCTTACGACGTATCCGCAATGGACGGATATGCAGTGCGCAGTTCTGATCTGGCAAATGCGCCTGTGTCACTGGTGATCATCGAGGATATCAAGGCGGGTGACATGCCGACCAGGACTATTCATGCCGGCCAGTGCGCGCGCATTATGACCGGAGCGCCGATGCCGGAGGGTGCGGATGCGGTGATACGGGTCGAGGATACCCAGGCTGTGTCTGCGGGAGCCCTCTCTCCTAACTCTCTCCCGAAAATACCCTCTCCTCAATCCTCTCCCGCAAGCGGGCGAGGAAGCGAACGAGAAAAGCAATTGTTAATTCCTGCGGGAGAGAGGGACGCGGTCTCGCTACGCGAGCTCATTGTTAATGCGGTGCAAATTAATCGTGCAGCCAAAGCCGGGAATGACGTTCGAGCGCTTGGTGAAAGCATGCGCAATGGCGAGGCTGTGTTGGCAGCGGGTACCGAAATCACGCCGGGTGTGATCGGGGTGCTGGCGACGGTGAAATGCGCACATGTGCAAGTGTATCGCCGTCCGCGCGTGGCGATCTTGTCCACCGGCAACGAGCTGGAAGACATGGATGAGCCGGTCGATCCGAACAAGATACCAAACTCCAACAGCTACGCGCTGATGGCGCAGGTGCAAGCGCTGGGCATAGAGCCTGCATTGCTCGGCATCGCACGCGATGATCCTGCCGAGTTGGCGGAGTATTTGCAGCGTGGCCTGAAATTCGATGTGCTGCTGGTCTCGGGTGGCACCTCGGTCGGCGTGCATGATTACGTTCGTCCGACCATCGAAGCCTTGGGTGTGCAGATGCATTTCTGGCGCGTGGCGATGAAGCCGGGGCATCCGGTGGCATTTGGCAGCACCGCCGGAGCATTTGTTTTTGGTTTACCCGGCAATCCGGTCTCCAGCATGGTCTGCTTCGAGCAGTTCGTCGCACCGGCGCTGCGCCGCATGATGGGGCATGCGAGAACTTATCGACGTACGATATCGGCACGGCTGACGCATGACGTGAAGCATCAGGCTGGGCGCACCGAGTTCATCAGGGTGACGCTGTCGAACGGATCGGGCGGATATACGGCGAGTGCCACTGGCTCGCAGGGCAGCGGGATGTTGCTGTCGATGGCCAGGGCGGACGGATTGCTGGTCGTGCCTGCCGATTGCAACGGCTTGACGGCAGGCAGCACGGTGACGGTGCAGTTGCTCGACGGCACGGTTTTTCAGGATGACGTGGGATTTAAAGAGTAACGCATGGACGCATCTAATCTTACTGTGTCACAAAGCGATCAAGGGATGCAGTGCAAGGCAAAATCGGGCGAAAAAGCGGAGTTTACATGTAGTAAATGAGCATTTTGAGCCCGGTTTTAACGCCGCAATGCGCCCTTCAGCGCTTTGTGACACAGTAAGACTAAAAATCCAGCGCGTAGGTTGGGCACGCTGCGCTTTGCCCAACCTACGTGAAAACAGCTTCATATTTTTGATTCCGGCCTGTCCGGTTTAGGAGCAAGCATGAGCATCGCACGCATCGGTATTCTCACCATTTCCGACCGCGCCAGCCGCGGTGAGTATGAAGACAAGGGCGGCCCGGCCATCCACGCGTGGTTCAAGCGCGTGCTGACTTCGCCGTGGGAAGCGGTGGCGAAAGTGATCCCCGACGAACAGCCGGGGATCGAAGCCGCGCTACGCCAGTTGAGCGACAAGGAGAACTGCTGCCTGATCGTCACTACCGGCGGCACCGGCCCGGCTTTGCGCGATGTCACGCCGGAAGCAACCGAGGCAGTATGCAGCAAGATGGTGCCGGGCTTCGGCGAGCTGATGCGCACCGCGTCGCTGAAGTTCGTGGCGACTGCGATATTGTCAAGGCAAACCGCCGGGATACGCGGCAAGTGCCTGATCGTCAACCTGCCCGGCAAGCCTTCCGCAATCGACGACTGCCTGAATGCGGTGTTTCCGGCCATCCCGTATTGCATCGACCTGATCGAGGGCGCCTATCTGGAATCCGATCCGGAGCAGTGCAAGGTTTTTCGCCCGGCTCACGCCAAGCCCAGGTAAATGACGCATCTTAGAGCCGGTAGCTTGAATATACCCATATTGGGTAGTAAGATGCCCAATATGGGTATAAGAGCCAAAACTTCTGCCGCCGCACCGCACACCAGTTTATCCGCCGCACTGTTTTCCAACACGCAGCAGCGCGTCCTGGCGTTTCTATTCGGGCAGCCGGAGCGCAGTTTTTTTGCCACCGAACTGATCGGGCTGGCTGGCGGCGGTTCAGGGGCGGTGCAGCGCGAGCTGAGGCGTCTGGCAGAAAGCGGTTTGGTGTCAGTGACGCGGCTGGGCAACCAGAAGCATTATCAGGCGAACCCGCAATCGCCGATATTTGCGGAACTGTGCGGTATTGTGCAGAAGACGGTAGGGCTGGCGGAGCCGTTACGCGCGGCACTGATGCCATTCGGCAAGGACATTGTGGCGGCCTTCGTTTACGGCTCGGTGGCGAAGCGCAGCGACACGGCGCAGAGCGATATCGACCTGATGGTGTTGAGCGACAGCTTGGAGTATGCCGATTTGTTCGCAGCGCTGGAAGAGGCTGCGACGCGATTGGGGCGCACGGTGAATCCGACCATTTATACCCGGCAAGAGTTCGCCCGGCGCATCAAGCAGAAAAATGCTTTTGTGACGCGAGTGCTGGTGCAACCCAAGGTGTGGCTGATCGGTGGGGAAGATGAACTCGCCACTCGATAATCTGTGCGGCCCCAATAAACCACTTGCGGCCGAACCGCCGGATGCGGCGGAATTCGCCGGGTTAAAGCGTTCCGGCTTAGCGCGCTTGCAGGATGCCGGAAATTCCAGTCTTTCCCTCGAAGGGCGCTTCGATCTCGCTTACAACGCGGCGCATGCTTTGAGTTTGGCGGCGCTACGCTGGCATGGTTACCGGGCGGGCAACCGCTATATCGTGTTCCAGGTGCTGCCGCATACGCTTGGGCTGGGTCCGGAGATTTGGCGCGTATTGGCGAAGTGCCATGATGTGCGCAACCTTGGCGAGTATGAGGGCGATTTGAATGTGGACGAGCGCATCGTCACCGATTTGACCACAACCTGCAAGGCGGTGGCCGTTGCGCTGGATAAGCTGCCGCCTCTGCCGTGATGATGAAGGTGGGGCAACTCCCGTACTGCATCGACCTGATCGCAGGCGCGTACCTGGAATCCGATCCGGAGCAATGCAAGGCGTTCCGCCCGGCGCACGCGAAGCCAAGGTAAAGTATTTGCACTTTGCGTCCGCCACACCTAAAATGCACACATGAATACTGCCCTATCACCGATTGAATCCCAATTTGCCACGACTGACGAAGCCGATGCTTACGATGCATGGTTTTGCGCAAAAGTGGAAAAGTCGATGCGATTAGCTGATGAGCCAAATTCAGCTCGCATATCTCACGATGAAGTCATGTCAAAAGCTCGCGCCCGGATAGAAGCCAAGATTAAAGAAAATGCAACACGTCGTCTGGCTTGAAACAGCAAGCCAAGATTTAGACGAAATCCTTGGTTACATCGAAGATCGCAACCTGCTTGCGGCACTGAATTTGCAAGAATCAATTGAGTACGCGGTTTCTCAATTACCTTTTCATCCCTATCTTTACAGGCTTGACCGAGTCCCCGGCACACGAGAGCTGGTCGTTCACCCCAATTATTTGGTGATCTATCGTGTTGCCGTTTCGGCCATCGAGATAATCAACGTATTGCACGCGAGGCAACAATATCCGGCATAGCGTACTTGCCCAGAATTATTTTTTTGCCAAGAAAAAATAATTTGAAAAAATAATTTGAAGCTGGTCATGTTAGCTGTGAAGGATGGGATGCCGGGTGACGGCGACCTTCGATGCAAAGGCAGCCAGGTTGCCGGGTTTTATCGCGGCATGATAGTTCGTCCGATGAAGCTGCAAGCGCAAATTGGAAAAGAATTGGTTGGCGTGTTTGGTTTAGAGTTGTTGCATTGGCAGATGCAAAAATAATTGAACCTGAACCCTTGTCGCGCCCCTTATTTAAGACATGTAATTTTTGGAGCAAAGGACTATGAATATTGAGTTTGAGCCAACGCGATCGTTTTGCTACAAATTTGGCCGATATGTCGTCCTGCAAGAAGTACAGCAGTTACCCGATGTGGTTGGCGGAGAACCGTTCCGTCTGACGGAGTTGGCGCAGTCAATTATCGACAAATACCTTTCTCCCGAACAGCAGCAAACAAAGATCAAGAAAGCACAATCGGATCGCCTCGATCCAATCCATTCCATCATAAAGTTCATTGTCTCGCTTATCGCAAAGGAGCAGGAGATATTCGTTAATCTTGGGGGTGGAATGTTTCGTGCGAAGACCGTCGAAGATGTGCCCGACGAGGAGCTCGAAGAGTCCGCGCTAGAGGATGGTGATGAAACGTCAGCGGAGTTTGAAGGCTGGATATATGCTTTTAGCTTCCCTGTGCTGGTGAAACCAACAGAGCCATTCCCCATCAAAATAGGGAAAACGCTAGGAAATATTGATGACCGAGTCGCCAGTCAATGCAAAGGCTCAGCAATTTTCGACAACCCTGTCATTCTCGGTCGTTGGCAGGTGAAACGTGTAGGTCCGACAGAGCTTGCAACCCACAACACACTCAAGGCTTGGGGAAAATGGCGCGAGAATGTGCCTGGGGTTGAATGGTTCAATACCACGATTTCGGAAATCGAGACCATCCTCAAGTTCGTGGCTCAAAAACGATCTAAATGCGACAGTTAGCTTCATGTCATAAACCGATATTCAAAAAAATAATATCAACCACATTGCAGGCACACCAATCAAGATGCGCTTAGTTAGCCGGTTTGCAGCAAGGATGCTCATTTCCATTTGCTTGCTCGTTGCGGTGCAAACGGCACACGCGGGCGAGAAAATCACGATCGCCGCTGCTGCCGATCTGAAATTCGCGCTGGATGAGGTTGTCGAGATTTTCAGCAAGGCGCATCCAGCCGACCGGGTGGAAACCATCTACGGCTCATCCGGCAAATTCCAGGCGCAGATCCGGCAGGGCGCGCCTTTCGATCTGTATTTTTCCGCCGACATCGCCTATCCGCGCGCGCTCAGGGCGGAGGGTTTTGCGGTTTTTGAAGCGCAGCCTTACGCGGTGGGGCGCATCGTGTTGTGGAGCACGTCGCGCGATGCTGGCAAATTGACACTCGCCGATCTCACCAACCTATCCATCCGCAAGATCGCTATCGCCAACCCGAAACATGCACCCTACGGCAAGCGTGCCGAAGAGGCGCTCAGGGCGACAGGGGTGTGGGATAAGGTGGAAGCCAAACTGGTCTATGGCGAAAACGTCGCGCAGGCCGCGCAGTTCGTGCAAACCGGCAACGCGCAGGTCGGCATCATCGCGCTGTCGCTGGCGCTCGGCCCGGAACTGGCGAAGCAGGGTAGTTATGCGCTGATCTCCGATAAGCTGCATCAGCCGCTGGAGCAGGGTTTTATTATCACCAGGCGCGCCGCCGCTAACCCGCTGGCACAAGCATTTGCGCGTTTCATCGCGGGCAGGGAAGCGCGTGCGGTGATGACGCGTTATGGGTTTGTGTTGCCGGGCGATGTAAAATGAAGCCTTTGTTGGGTTACGCTCTGCGGGCTAACCCAACCTTCAAAACTGGATTCCGGCCTGATGTAACTACTAGCCATTCGACTAGGTTGTCAAAAGACGCCAACCAAGTCGCTGGTTATTCGCCAGAATGACGAACTAAAAAACCACTATGATGGATTCCGCTTTTTCCACCGCCGACCTGTCCGCGATCTGGCTTACCTTCAAGCTGGCTGCGGTAGTAACCATCATCCTGTTGCTGATCGGCACGCCGATTGCGTGGTGGCTGGCGCGCACCCGTTCCTGGTTGAAGGGACCGGTCGGTGCGATGGTCGCGCTGCCCATCGTGTTGCCGCCGACCGTGATCGGTTTCTATCTGCTGGTGGCGATGGGGTCGTCCGGGCCGCTCGGCCAGCTCACGCAAGCGTTGGGGATCGGCCTGCTGCCGTTCACATTTGCCGGGCTGGTGATCGCCTCGGTGTTCTATTCGTTGCCGTTCGTGGTGCAGCCGCTGCAAAACGCCTTTGAATCCATTCCCGAGCGCGCGCTGGAAACCGCCGCGACGCTGCGCGCGTCCGCGCTGGACACTTTCTTCAGCGTGGCACTGCCGCTGGCCAAACCCGGTTTCCTCACAGCGTCGGTGCTGGGCTTTGCACACACCGTCGGCGAATTCGGTGTGGTGCTGATGATAGGCGGCAACATCCCGGACAAGACGCGCGTGGTGTCGGTGCAAATCTATGATCATGTCGAGGCGATGGAATATGCCCAGGCACACTGGCTGTCGACGGCAATGGTGGTGTTCGCCTTTGTGGCGTTGCTGGCCTTGTACACGTTCAATCCGACTGGGCGGCGCAAATGATCCACGCCCGTTTCGAGTTCGCCTATCCGGGTTTCGCGTTGCGAGCGGATATGCAATTGCCGGGACGCGGCATCACCGCGCTGTTCGGCCCGTCAGGTTCGGGCAAGACCACGCTGTTGCGCTGCATCGCGGGACTGGAGCGGGCGGCGGGTGGCCTGCTGCGGGTGCAAGACGAGGTGTGGCAGGAAGGCGCAAATTTTCTGCCGGTACACCGGCGCCCGCTGGGTTATGTGTTCCAGGAGGCCGGCCTGTTCCCGCACCTGTCGGTGCGTCAGAATCTGGAATACGGCCTGAAGCGCATTCCGCCCGGTCAGCGCAAGGTACACCTGGAGCAGGTGGTGGAATGGCTCGGCCTGAACAAGCTGATTGAACGCGATAGCCCGGCGGGCCTGTCCGGCGGCGAGCGGCAGCGCGTCGCCATTGGGCGTGCGCTGCTTACCAGCCCGCGCCTGCTGCTGATGGACGAGCCGCTGTCGGCGCTGGATGCCGCCAGCAAGCGCGAAATCCTGCCGTACCTTGAGCGGTTGCACGGCGAGCTGGATATCCCGGTGATCTATGTCAGTCACGCGCTGGATGAAGTAGCGCGGCTGGCCGACCAACTGGTGCTGATGGAGCAGGGGCGCGTCATCGCCAGCGGCGCGCTCAACGAAGTTCTGGGGCGGCTGGATCTGCCCACCGCGCATCTGGACGATGCGGGCGCGGTGATCGAAACCACCGTG
Source organism: Nitrosomonadales bacterium (assembly GCA_016218475.1). GTDB lineage: Bacteria > Pseudomonadota > Gammaproteobacteria > Burkholderiales > Gallionellaceae > Gallionella. The sequence goes on from JACREB010000147.1 coordinate 12,608, forward strand.
GCCGCCCATGACGAGGAATACCACCTCACCCGGCTGGACTTTTCCGGCGGCAGCCTGTGGGTGAGCAGGGTGGAGCGCGAAATTGGCAGCGTGGTGCGCGCCCGCGTGCTGGCGCGCGACGTGAGCATTGCGACCGCCGCGCCGCAAGGTTCCAGCATCAGCAATATCCTGGGGGCGCGCATCGCCGAAATACGCGACGAAAGGACGGATCGCGTGAACCTGCGCCTGTCCGTCGGCAGCGGGCAATTGTTGCTGTCGCGCATCACCCGCCGCTCTTGCGACCATCTCGGGTTGACGCCGGGCATGGAAGTGTTCGCGCAGGTGAAGAGCGTGGCATTGATTGCGTAATGTAGTAGGGTCTCATTCCATTTCTCCTTCAAATGGGAAGTAATTTGTAGGTTGGGCTCCGCCCGACATCTGTATCCGGCGGGTAGAACCCGCCCTACGTTATTGCACTATTGATAGAGAAATGGAATCAGTATCACATGTCAGCATGTGCTTAACGTGAACCAAAACAAATATAAAGGTCAAACTGGAGGTTAATATTTTGGAGAAGTAAATGGCGCGCTACAAACACATCGACTATGGGCAGGTAAACACGAACTCGCAATAGCTTGAGCAGGCCTGCGCTGGCCAATCAAAATGCAATTTAGAGCCTATTTCAGTAGGTTTCATACCCCGCGTTGGGGCTGGGCGCGGATGGATGCAAGGCGCAGCGCGCTGCCAATGGTCGCTCCATTGGCAAGCGGTGCAACGCCGCAGACGCCGCGCCCAGCCCCAACCCGGAGAGCCGCTTGCCTGCGGGCGCATTGCGGCGTTGCGGCCTGCTTGTGGAGAATGGCTACACGGCGCAGCCCGCGCCTCGCACTGCATCCCGCAGG
>JACREB010000146.1 GCA_016218475.1 Nitrosomonadales bacterium
CCTGCGGGATGCAGTGCGAGGCGCGGGCTGCGCCGTGTAGCCATTCTCCACAAGCAGGCCGCAACGCCGCAATGCGCCCGCAGGCAAACGGCCCTCCGGGTTGGGGCTGGGCGCGGCGTCTGCGGCGTTGCACCGCTTGCCAATGGAACGGCCATTGGCTGCGCGCTGCGCCTTGCATCCATCCGCGCCCAGCCCCAACGCGGGGTATGAAACCTACTGAAATAGGCTCTTAAGCCGTGCTACCCGCTTCGATCCCGGTTCTGAAACGCTGAAGCAATGCTTCCAGCGTCATCTGTCCGAGGTCTTCGCCACTGCGGGTACGCACGGCCACCAATTTTCCGGCCACTTCCTTATCGCCGATGATTAGCTGATAAGGTAATTTCTGCAAGCTATGTTCGCGTATTTTATAGGTTATCTTCTCATTACGCAAATCCAGTTGTATGCGCAATCCGGCTTCGCGCAATGCTTGCGCCACTTGCGCCGCATATTCCTCCTGCGCCTGCGAGATGTTCATCACCACTACTTGCACCGGTGCCAGCCATAGCGGGAACGCGCCCGCATGGTGCTCGATCAGGATGCCGATGAAACGCTCCATCGAACCGAGTATCGCGCGATGCAGCATGACCGGCGGTTTGCGGCTGTTGTCTTCATCGACAAATTCGGCGTCCAAACGCACCGGCAGGTTGAAATCCAACTGGATCGTGCCGCATTGCCACAGGCGTCCGAGGCTATCCTTCAGCGTGAATTCGACCTTGGGCCCGTAGAACGCACCCTCGCCGGGCTGAACGTCATAAGCCAGGCCGTTCTGCTGCAACGCAGCCGCCAAGCCTGCCTCGGCCTTATCCCAGGTTTCATCAGAGCCGACCCGTTTGTCGGGACGGGTGGACAATTTGACCAATACCTCGTTGAAACCAAAGTCCCCATACACCTCGTTCAGCATCACAATAAAGCGCGACACCTCCGGCTGTACCTGATCTTCGGTGCAGAAAATATGCGCATCGTCCTGAGTGAAGCCGCGCACCCGCATCAGGCCGTGCAGCGAGCCGGATGTCTCGTTGCGGTGGCAGGAACCGAACTCCGCCAAACGCAACGGCAGGTCGCGGTAGCTGTGCAGGCCGTGGTTGAAAATCTGCACATGACCCGGACAGTTCATCGGCTTCACCGCGTAGTCGCGGTTCTCCGAACAGGTGGTGAACATGTTGTCGTGATAGTTTTCCCAGTGGCCGGATTTCTCCCACAGGGTTCGATCCATGATGGTCGGGGTGCGCACCTCTTTGTAGTCGTGCTCGCGGAACTTGCGGCGCATGTATTGCTCGACCTCCTGCCACAGCGTCCAGCCCTTGGGGTGCCAGAACACCATGCCGGGCGACGAATCCTGCATGTGAAACAATTCCAGTTGCTTGCCCAGCTTGCGGTGATCGCGCTTCTCGGCTTCTTCAAGCTGGTGCAGGTAGGCATCCAGCTCTTCCTTCTTCGCCCAAGCCGTGCCGTAGATGCGCTGCAACATTTCGTTTTTCGAATCGCCGCGCCAGTAGGCGCCGGCCAGCTTCATCAGTTTGAATGCCTTCAGCTTGCCGGTGGACGGCACATGCGGGCCGCGGCACAGGTCGGTGAACTCGCCCTCGCTGTAAAGCGACACATCCTGATCCGCCGGGATAGATTCGATAATTTCGGCCTTGTAGTGCTCGCCGATATGCTTGAAGTACGCCACCGCCTCATCGCGTGGCAGGACGCGACGCGCTACCGGCAGATCCGTCTTGGCGATCTCGCCCATGCGTTTCTCGATCGCCGCCAGGTCTTCCGGCGTAAACGGGCGCTTGTAGGAAAAATCGTAAAAGAAACCGTTCTCGATGACCGGCCCGATGGTCACCTGCGCGTCGGGAAACAACTCCTTCACCGCATGAGCCAGCAAATGCGCGGTGGAATGGCGGATGATCTCCACGCCTTCCTCATTCTTGTCGGTGATGATCGCCAGCGCGGCATCCTGCTCGATCAGGTGTGAGATATCCACCAGCTTGCCGTCCACTTTGCCCGCCAGCGCGGCGCGCGCCAAGCCCGCGCCGATGCTGAGCGCAACGTCGGAGACGGTAACAGGTTGCGCAAAACTGCGCTGCGAACCATCCGGCAAAGTTATTACGGGCATATTGCTATTCCGAAAATACAAAGTGCGGCAACGCCGCACTCGAAATGTTGGCAGGCGCGATCAGATTCGAATCAACGACCCTGCCATGTCAAGGTAATGCCCTAACAGGCTGAGTTATGCGCCTGATTAAGGACGCGCATTGTATCCGAAAGCGATGTGGGCTTCAAACAAAAATGCTTGGCAAAAATGCGCTGGCGGATTGGGTTTACTTCAAAACTTCCTGCTGTTGTTCCCTGCTGATTTTCGCCATCCGCAAAAACGTCGCTATCTCCTCCACCCAGCGCAACTTCTGCTCCGGGGTAAGCTGCCGGAATGCGCGCAAACGCTCGTCGCTGACGTAGTAGGTGCGGTCGCCACTAGGGAAGTCTGTTTTCATTGTGCCTTGATCCGTTGCAAATGTTCGATGTCCATAATGTCTATCGGGCGTCCAACTGCCTGCTTGAGCGCGATCAAGTCATCAATGGACACGACTTGAATATCGGTGTTTGCAACTTTAAACACTTCGGCGCGGGATGCCATACCGAAAAATTCAACGGGTGGAAACAGCAGCACATCGACGGTGACACCGGCTAAATCTGCGCTACGCAACGCGAATGCTTCGAGGTGACGTTCCGCATGCCACTGACGCAACAATTCCAGATCACCGAGCGATTCAAGCGGAACAGGCAGCACAGGAGAGAGTTTGAGTTCCTTTGCAGTTTCGATCAAAGCAGCCAAGTTACCCGGGTTCATCGCGACGGTAATATCCACGTCCATCGTGGCGCGCTCCACGCCGTGCAGCGACACCGCCAACCCGCCAATCAGCAGGTAATCCACCTTGTGGCGTGCGAGCGCGGAGAAGAGATCGATATAAAACATTATTCGAAGCTGACCTTTTTTAGTTCCAATTTCGCTTGGGCGGGTGAAGCTAATGCATACCGGATTTTTCTTCCCGGCCTGGTTTCGGTAGTTGGCGGTCGCGATTAAAGGGGAGCGGCTCATGATCGGGCACTACCTCCCCGGGGTACTCCTTAAGCCAGAGGGTTCGATCATTCTCATCGGCATAATATTTCAGGTAAATATCGTTATCCTCTTGGCTTCCGCTACCGATCAAATCAATATGGCAGTCCAAGGTAAAAGAGGGCGATTGAATAACCGTTTCCTCAAGCAGAACATCGCCCCAAAGCAGGCTATACAGTTCACGGTCACTCAGGTGATCAGTATGCTCCAGATAGGCTCCCATCAATGCAAGCGCATTGATAACCTCCCATAATTTGGCATGAAGTTCAGTTTCTGCCAACACGTCAGGTGCAGGCAGAGAAATGCCTGACTCAACCAAAATCTGAAATGGCTGGCTCCATGTTGCCTGCTCGAATGCGTCAATATTTTTCTGAAACTGCTCCTGAATTTCTGCGGGGCAGTCTCCAGATTCGTCGAAAAAAAATTCATTATTTATCTTTGCCATCGTAGTTCCTTGTTGCCGCTGAGCGTGGTACACGGTTTGTCATGTTCAAATCAAGATCGCTCAAAAAATATTCGAAGCTGACCCCTATAGTTCACCCCTATAGTTCCCTATAGTTCCGCTATAGTTCCTATAGTTCACAAAGGAGGTTAAGGGAAGATTGTTATCGGTCATTTTCCTGACTTGGCAAACACTTCATATCGGGAAAATTAAAGAGGCCGTGTTCAGATCACGCAGCCAGAGCCACTTCAACAAAAGTGCTTTTTGAAGCAGGCTGTGGAATTTGAAGCCCGCTTGCTTTCATGTCTTCAAGATGGAACTGGATGGCTTCTTCAATAAGTGCAAGTGCTTCCGCTTCCGTTTCGCCGACGGCGATGCAGCCGGGCAAGTCCGGGACAAAGACACCGTAACTGGAAGAACCTTTTTCTACAACGACCATGTAGCGCATGTCATTACTCCTTTAATCCGGCCTGTTTGAGCGCGCTGTTTAATGTACCGGGAGGAATATCCACGCTCGGTTTGCCCGCAACAGTAACGGTACCCGGTTTCGTGCTGTGGTGTAATTGGCGATGACTGCCGCGCTGACGCACGACAAGCCAGCCATCCTTTTCCAGCAACCGCAATAACTTAGATACTTTCATGCATAAACCCAGATTGTTCATTAGAACAACACCTCATTGAAAAATAAGGGAAATCTCTAATGGATTCCATTAGAAACCCATTCAAAACAGGCGTTTTATGGCCTAATGGACAATCTGGGATAAATACTACGCCTGAAGGTGGAAAATGAAAAACATTCATGTTGGCGTATCCCAAAGGGCGTATTGCCATACGCCCTTACGCCGTCCCGCCCACCGTCAGCCCGTCGATCCGCACCGTAGGCTGCCCCACTCCCACCGGCACGCTCTGGCCTTCCTTGCCGCAGGTGCCGACGCCGGGGTCGAGCGCCATGTCGTTGCCGATCATCGAGATGCGCGTCAGCACGTCGGGGCCGTTGCCGATCAGCGTCGCGCCTTTGACCGGATGGGTGATCTTGCCGTCTTCGATCAGGTAGGCTTCGGTGGTGGAGAACACGAATTTGCCGCTGGTGATATCCACTTGCCCGCCGCCGAAATTCACCGCGTACAGGCCTTGCTTCACCGACGCGATGATCTCCTGCGGGTTCTTGTCGCCGTTGAGCATGCAGGTGTTGGTCATGCGCGGCATCGGCAGATGCGCGTAGGATTCGCGCCGCGCGTTTCCGGTGACCGGCACGCCCATCAGCCGCGCGTTGAGCGAGTCCTGCAAATAGCCTTTGAGGATGCCATTCTCGATCAGCGTGGTGCATTGGGTGGGATTGCCCTCGTCGTCCATCTGCAACGAGCCGCGCCGGCTGGCCAGCGTGCCGTCATCCACGACCGTCACACCCTCTGCCGCGACGCGTTCGCCGACGCGGCCGGAGAAGGCCGAGCTGCCCTTGCGGTTGAAGTCGCCTTCCAGCCCGTGCCCGATCGCCTCATGCAGCAAAATGCCCGGCCAGCCGTTGCCCAGCACCACGGTCATGTTGCCTGCCGGAGCCGGTGCGGCATCCAGGTTGATGACTGCCTGATGCACCGCCTGCGCGGCATATTTGCGCAGCATCGCATCGTCGAAATAGCCGTAATCGAATCTCCCGCCGCCGCCCGCCGAGCCTTGTTCGCGCTTGCCATCGCTCTCGATGATGACCTGCACCGACAGGCGCACCAGCGGGCGGATGTCGGCGTTCACCAGGCCGTCGCTGCGCGCCACCATCACCACCTCGTATTCGCCCGCCAGCCCCGCCATCACCTGCACCACGCGCGGGTCGAGCGCGCGCGCATAGCCTTCGAGGCGCTCCAGCAGCGCAACTTTTTCCGCGTCCTTGATGCTGGCAATCGGGTCATGGGGCAGATAGATTTCGCGCCGTGAACCGTGATGCAGTATCGGCACGTTCTGCTCGCCGCCCTGCTTGGCAATCGCGCGCGTGGCCTGTGCCGCGCTTTCCAGCGCGTTCATGCTGATGTCGTCGGAATAGGCAAAAGCGGTTTTTTCGCCGCTCACCGCGCGCACGCCGACACCCTGATCGATGCTGAAGCTGCCGGATTTGACGATGCCCTCTTCCAGCGACCAACTCTCTGCGCGACTGTACTGGAAATACAAGTCGGCGTAATCGAGGCGGTGCGCCATCATGCTCGCGAACACCTGCTCGATGTGGTGCGTCTCGATGGAATGCGGAGTCAGCAGCGATTGCTGTGCGGTGGCGAATAATGTGTCGAAAGATTGCATGGAAGTCATTGTCAAAAATTTCGTGTCGATCCGAGTTTGAATATGGGAAGTGAGAAGGGGAAAGGGATCGCGGTTTCGCCGCTCAAGGGGAAAAGCAAAGGCGGGCAGCCTCGCGCTGTTTTTACCCTTCTCCCTTCTCTCTTTCCCCTTCCCGCTAAAACAAAACGCGGTGCGTCAGCGCGGGCAGGCTGGCGCGCAGGCTGGACTGATAGGACGGGTCCACTTCGGCAATCACCACACCGGAGCCGCGCGGCAACCTGTCCATCACGCTACCCCACGGGTCGACGATCATGCTGTTACCGTGGGTTTCTCGCCCGTTGACGTGATAGCCGCCTTGTGCGGCGGCAACCACATACGCCAGGTTTTCCACGGCGCGGGCGCGCACCAGTACCTCCCAGTGCATCTTGCCGGTGGTCTCTGTGAACGCGGACGGCAGCACGATGATGTCCACCTCTTTCATCGCGCGGAACAGCTCGGGGAAGCGCAAATCGTAACAGATCGCCAGTCCGATGCGCCCGAACGGGCTATCCACCACCACGACCCGATTGCCCGGTTCCATGGTCTTGGCTTCATCATAACGCTCGTTGCCCAACTCCAGATTAAACAGGTGAATTTTGTCGTAGCGCGCCACTTGCCTGCCTTGTTCATCGAATACCAGGCAACTGTTCAACACCTTGTTTGGGACGCTGGCCGCCAGCGGGATCGAACCGCCCACCAGCCAGACCTTGTATTGGCGCGCGGTTTCACCGAGGAACGACTGGATCGGCCCCTGCCCCGGCTGCTCGCGCACCTTGATCTTATCCTGATCGTTCATGCCCATGATGGCGAAAAACTCCGGCAACACCACCAGGCGCGCGCCCTGCTCGGCGGCTTTTGCGATGAGGCGTCGCGCCTCGCCCAAATTGCCCGCAACATTCGGGCCGGAAGCCATCTGGATGGCCGCGACCTTGAATGCATTAATTTGTGCGGCGCATTGCCGTGTGGGATTTTCCTGTGACATGATTCTTTTTACGGTGATCGCGGGATTTTTGCCTTGACTGGTATTTCGCCGACCTTTACCACATTCGGATCCTTCCAGGTACCGCTGATATGGTATTCAAACGATGCCATCTTATCGAGCGGATTACCCAATACCTTATTGACGAGCAGCGCACCCATCCATCCAACCGGCCCTCCGGTAAACCCGAGCAGCGATACGCTATCGCCCAGCGTCGGCAAAACTACCACGCTCAGGTCCTGTGTTTCGTGATTCAAGTCAATACTACCCTTCATGACCACCTCTGCGGAGGACCCGTTAATACGAAAATCATTCGTGTGCATCACACCGCTCTTGATGGATACATTGCCATTGATATTGTCGAACTGGAAGCCGTCGCTGAATATATCGGTGAAGTCCAGCGCGATGCGTTTGGGTAATGCCTGCAAGCTGAGAACACCGAGTAATTTGCCGATGCCGGGATCCATCTTCAGAAATTGGCCCTTGTTTGCATCCAGTTTGAGCGAGCCATCCAGCGAGGCATAGTTGAATTCATTTGGATGGCCGGCCCATGACAAATCCCCCCCCAGCTTCCCGCTGCCGCCCTTGACGGTATTGGGGTAGCCGGAACGCGCCAATATTTTCCCCGCATCCCTGATTTCCAGTTGCAGGTTGATCTGGGTCTGCGCATTGGCGCCGCGCCAAACGCCATCCCCGAACAAACTGGCTTCCGGATTGATGATATGCAGGCGGTTCAGCTTCCAATCCTTCCCGTCGGGGCGACCTTCCAATTCAAAATTTCCGATTTGCTTGCCTTTTAACTGTAAATTTTCAATTGAAATTTCCAGCGCGGGCAGATTGCCGGGTCGCAGGGCATTGCCCGTTAACGGGGATCTGTCGGGTGTGGCCGATAAAGGCTGCTGGTCGCCCATCCACTCAAAATTTCGCAGGCGCGCGATAATTTTGCCGCCTGTATCAAGGGCGCGCGGTTGCCATACCACTTCACCGTTCAACGCATCGCCGGACAACTGGGCGGACAACCCGTCGCCGCGTTTACCCGCATCGATATGCACCCCGTTGATGGCAAGCCCATAGCCGGTAAGTTTTTCGATATCCAGGTTTATTGCGGTAATCGGCAGCGCCACGCCCGAATCTTCTGTGCCGGTTACCAAGCCCTTCCACCCCTGTATCGACAACACCGGCAAGCTGCCGACCAGCCGTACACCGTCCTTGCCGCGCCAGGACTCTTGCACCGATTGGGTATCCGGCGATTTGCCCTGATCGCCGAATCTCAATGTGCCGCGCTTGACGGCCATCGCGCCGTTTTCTTCGCTGCGCACCAGCCGCGCACTGAGCAGCTTGCCCAATTGTGCGGTAATGACATCCTGCCCATTGGCGGCATTTCTTTTCCCGATACGCAATGGCATCACTTCGTCAGCCGTCTTGGCAAAGGGTTGGGGCAGACTGGAGCTGATACCCTGCATGTTGGAATTAATAACCACTTGCGTGGATTTTTTAGCCACGCTGATGTCGGCATCCCATGCGGCGCTGCCGTGCAAATAATCCAGCAACGGATGCGGCTCATCCTTGCGCAATACATCGAGATTGTTGCGCCCTTTCACGGTGGCATGCACCGTCCCGCCCCCGGCGGTCTGCACATCCACGCTGGCGGCCCCACCCAATATTTCCGCCAATACATTGTCGGCCTTCATGCTTGATTCGGTAAACGCCAATTCGCCGCGCGTCTTGCGCAACAACGGCACGCCTTCGCCAAAATCAATATCGCTATCCTGTATACGCAGCGCACCCGACACTTTTACCGGTTTGCTGCCCAACAACGGGACATGCACAAACAAATCCAGATTCCCGTTACCGCTTGCGCTCATGCCGTCTGTGAAACCGCCTATGTAACCGCGCACCGGGCTTTGCTGGATATATTGCAGGAATGCATTGCTTGGGCCTGCCGCCTCACCTTTTATCTCCAGCGGCAAATCGTCGCTCATCATGTCCGGCAAGGTAACGGTGAAGTTCTTCAAACGCGCCCCCAGCGTTGTTGCAGATGGCGACTTTACTTCCAGTTTGTTACCGCGTATCAGCAATTCTCCCGAGATATTTTCAATGGGCGGCCAATTCTTGTTGAATGCAACCACAACATTCTGCGCATGCCCGCTGATTTCGAGCAGTGCATCCTTTGCCCCGCCCGCTTCCGACACGCTAGCGCAGCCAGCCGTTTGCGGGAGGAGGCGGGGAGGCGGCACTCCCGCACCGGATGCTTGCGCACACCGTGTCGTACCGTCCAACGGGAAGTCGCTGAGGTTACCCTTGATACGGATGCGCAAATCTTTTGTATGCCCGGCCAGCAGCGCGTCATGCAGCCAATCGTTGCCCTCCTTGTCCAACGCGACCAGAGGAGTATAACGGGCGGCGTGCCTGACATCGGCGCGCGTGAGGCCAACCGTCAGATCCAGCACGCCCGGCGTGCCGGCCTGCGACTGGTAACTGCCATGAAAATTGCCCTCCAGATCGTCGTTGGCGAAGGCGATATTATCGGCGCTTACCAATAATTCCCCGCCCTTGATCTGCCAGCCTGCTTGCCCGGTCAAAGTGGCAAAAAGTAACGGTTCACGCATCACGCCCGGCGCATCCACGGACAGTTGATGAGACTTGATGTTCAGCTTGCCCTTCGCCCCGCTGCCATCCACATCCACCGACAAGCCGGAAAAGCCAGGCATCTCGCCGACTTTACGCACTGCGAGATTTTCAAATTCCCCTTTGATTTTGTAACTGCCCGGCTTTTCGAGATGGCCTTGCCATTGCGCATTCAGATTGGATACCCTCCCCCTTGGCGCATAGGCATGCAACTGGGTGCGCAGGTCTGCATCCAGCGGCAGAAAATTGGCCAGGCCAGCGAGGCTCTCCAATTGCAACTGGTTGGCGCGTATCTCGCTGCTTGCGGGTTGCGTATTATTTTCCGTTGAGGTGCGATAATAAAAATCCGTGGGCCGCAACTCGATCCCGCCCTGCAACCGCATCGCCAATTGCCTGGTGGAGATTTCCACGCCGCCCGCCAAATCTTTCCATACGAACCGTCCACGCAAATTATGCAACACCATTTCCGGCGCATTATCGGCCAGTTGGGTCACCACATTACGCAAAACCAGATCGGCGGTGACCTGTACAATCCTGCCATTTTCCAAACCCAGCCAGCCGCGCAACGCGCCGCTGCCGCGGCTGAATTCCTTGGGCAGATCCAGCCATGGCCGCCATGCGGTGATATCGGTATGATCGAGTTGAGCAAACATCTGCCCGCGCCACTCGCTCAAGGCATCAAAACTTTTACCGTAAAAATCGCCGCGCACATCCAAAGAGGTTGCCAGCTCGCCTGGCGGCTTGGCATGCATGGCGAACTGGTGATGATCAAACAAGCTCTCAATGCGCAAATCCACATTTCCCAACACCAAAGGTGGGGCAGCACGCTGCTCGTCGATCCAGACGATAAGGGCTTGGTGCACCACCATGTGCGACTGATGCAACAACCAATCTGCCAAATCCTTGTCGTTGCTTTTATTGGAGAGAGCCACGCCGCCAATGTAGACTCTCCCATGAACATCCCGGCGTACCAGCAACTCCGGCCTGTCGATTTCCAGGCTGGCCAGCCGCAATTCGGCGGTGAACAGCGACATCCACGATACGCTGGCGTTTATGCTGGGCAGCACTAAAGCGGCCTGCCGCTGCCCGTCCAGAATACGCACATCATTGAAATTCAGGCGCGGCCTGAAACCCTGCCAATCCCCTTCGATCTTGCCGATGGTGACCGGATTACCGATCGCGCTTGCCAGTGAAATGGCGATCCTGTCGTGGTGCTGCTCTATATTCGGCAAAAACCAATAGCGCAGCAAGATAATCGCCATTGCAGCCAACACGGCCATAGCTGCCGACGCGATGATGGAAAGTCGCGTCAACCAGTTAAAGCTGTACCAAATCAGGCGAACGGGAAGAGAATTCAGCATTGAGTTCGGTTATTAGTCGTGGTTATCAGTGGTGGTTACGGATTTATTGGCTTGGTTTGATTTAACTAACCACTAGCGTCTAACGGCTAGCGACTGCTTTTGATTTAACTAGCGACTAACGACTAGCGACTGACGGCTAATCATAAGACAATACGCATTCTAACTTGAAGCGCTCCCTCATGAATACCGCGACAGACTCGCTGCCCGCAACCTTCGATGAAATGCTGCAAAAAACGCTGCGCTGCAGCCGTTATGCCAGGCATGTACTGGAAGCAGACCGGCAATTGCTGGATTGGTTGCATGAAAACTACACTACTCCATGCAGCCGCGCGGAAATGCAGGCATTGTTACAGGAATCCGCCCCCCCTCCCCAACCCTCCCCCGCCAGCGTGAGAGGGAGCAATCGAGTCGCTACCGCGACAGGCTCGTTTGATTCGGAAACCGGGTTGGCGCGCGCCGTGCGCCGGTTGCGCAAACACGTAATGGTCAAGCTGATCCTGCGCGATCTCAACGGATTGGCCGGTTTGAGCGAAGTGATGCAGGCCATGACCGCACTGGCGGAAATATGCGTACAACAGGCACAGACCTGCCTGATGCAATCCTTGCGGGCGCAATATGGCATCCCGCTCGGCGAAACGAGCGCCGCACCGCAAGAATTGCTCATCGTCGGCATGGGTAAACTGGGCGGCAGCGAATTGAATGTCTCATCAGATATCGACCTGATTTTCATTTATCCGGAAGACGGCGAAACCGATGGCCCGCGCAAACTGAGCAACCATGAATTTTTTACCCGGCTGGGCAGACGCCTGAGCAGTATCATTAGCGAACTCACTGCCGATGGTTACGTATTCCGTGTAGACATGCGTTTGCGCCCTTACGGCGAAAGCGGCCCGCTGGTGTCAAGTTTCGCCGCACTGGAAGAATACCTGGTCAGCCAAGGGCGGGAATGGGAGCGTTATGCGTGGATCAAGGCACGTGTGATATCTCCCCCAGAGAGTTCAGAAACGATCGCAGAACTGGCGCGCCTGACACAGCCGTTCGTGTTCCGCAAATACCTCGACTTCGGCGCAATCGGCTCGATGCGCAAACTGCACGCGCAAATCCGCCAGGAAGTGCAACGCCGCGACCGGATCAACAACATCAAGCTCGGCCCGGGCGGCATACGCGAAATCGAATTTATCGCGCAGGTGTTCCAGTTGATACGCGGCGGGCGCGATGCCCAACTGCGCATCCGCCCCACACAGGAAACGCTGCAACTGCTCGCCAAAAATAACCAGTTGTCCGCGCAGGCAGTTGACGAACTGGATGCGGCATATGTTTTTTTGCGCAATCTGGAACACAGGCTGCAATATCTGGATGACCAGCAAACCCAGGAATTGCCGGAAAAACCAGAAGATCAGGAAGCTATCGCGCAGGCCATGGGCTACGCGGATTATACCGCACTGCTGGATCAGCTCGATATCCATCGCGCGCTGGTCAGCCAGCAATTCGGGCAAATTTTCGGCGAACAGCATGAGGCGCAGAGCGACGCGCAGTTCTGGCACGAAGGCGTTACCGATGAAGAATTAAGCACGCACCTGAAAAGCTTGGGGTACCGCGCTGCAACTGACAGCGCACAACGCTTGCAACAATTGCTCACCGGCAACCGTTACCGGCAATTGCCCGACCTCAGCCGGCAACGGCTGGACAAACTGATCCCGCAATTCGTCGTGTTGAGCGTGCAACATGGCGATCCCGATGCGACGCTTTCCAGGCTGCTGGCTTTACTGGAGGCGATCAGCCGACGCGCGGCTTATCTCGCCTTCCTCGCCGAATATCCGCAAGCCTTGCAGCGCATGGTCGCGCTGGTTGCGGCCAGCAGTTGGGCCGGTGAATACCTGACGCAACATCCCGCCCTGCTCGATGAATTACTGGATGCGCGCGAAATTTACCAGCCGCCGGAATGGCCGAAGATCGACCTCGATCTGCAAAACCGCTTTGCCGATTGCGCCGGTGACGAAGAGCGCCAGATGGATGCGCTGCACCATGTCCAGCAGGAGCAGATATTCCATCTGCTGGCGATGGATCTGCAAGGCCTGCTGCCGCTGGAAAAACTCAGCGACCACCTGAGCGATCTCGCCGACATGATCCTGCGCCACATGCTCAAGCTATGCTGGACCAATGCACGCAAAAAACATCGCGAAGACGCGAAGTTCGCCATCATCGCGTATGGCAAGCTCGGCGGAAAAGAACTCGGCTACGCCTCCGATCTCGACCTGATTTTTCTTTACGACGACGATCATCCCGACGCGCAGGAAATATATGCGCGGTTGGGGCAGCGCATCAACTCCCTCATGGGCAGCTACACCTCGTCCGGCCGATTGTACGAGACCGATCTGCGCCTGCGCCCGAATGGCGCAAGCGGTTTGCTGGTCAGCTCCATCGCGGCATTTTCCGAATATCAGCGCGGCCAGGCCTGGGTATGGGAGCACCAGGCGCTGACGCGCGCCCGCTTCTGCGCCGGCGATGCCCAAGTCGGCGCAACGTTTGAAAGTATCCGCCAACAAGTCCTTTGCCAGCCGCGCGACCCGATAACATTGCGCAAGGAAATTGTCGAGATGCGCCAGAAAATGCGCGACGGACATCCCAACAACACAGAATTATTTGACATCAAGCACGACAGCGGCGGCATGGTGGATATCGAGTTCATGGTGCAGTATCTCGTGCTCGCCCATGCCCACCAACACCCGCAACTGACGGCGAATGTCGGCAACCTGGCCTTGCTGAAAATGGCGGCTGAATTCGGCTTGATCAGCACCGGCCTTGCCGAGCAAACCCGCACCCTGTATCGCAGTCTGCGCCATATCCAGCACCGCATGCGGCTCAACAACCAGCCGAAATGCCGCATACCGCATGGAGAAATCGATACGCGCGCAAGCCGGGAGTTGTGGACGAAATTGCTTGGCGAGAAATAGCCGCCTCCCTCATTCGATGGGTGCCATCAATTTTCAAAACATGCGAGTATCAAGGGATTTTCAGACTCAAAAACAAGAGTGGGCTGAGCGCTCTGTTATCATTGCGCCATGCTAAATATCCAGAATCTGACTTACCTCCAAGGCGGCATACCGCTGTTCCAGCAGGCTAATTTACAGGCGTTTGCCAACCAGCGCATCGGCCTGGTAGGCAAAAACGGCTGCGGCAAGACAACCCTGTTCCGTTTGATACGCGGCGAACTCAAACCAGACAGCGGCGAGATCTCGCTGCAAAGCGGCAAGACCATCGCCTACGTCGAACAGGAGATTGCCAACTCCGCGCAGCCCGCACTGGAGTTCGTGCTGGACGGCGATGCGCAGTTGCGCCGACTGGAAAAAATACTGGCACGGGATAACCACGACAGCGCGTGGTTCGAAGCCCAACAGCACTTCGAGGCTATTGATGGCTATGGAGCCCCGGCGCGTGCCGCGCAACTGCTGAACGGGCTGGGCTTCGCCAGCGACTCGCTGGAACGCCCGGTAAGCAGCTTCTCCGGCGGCTGGCGCATGCGCCTCAATCTCGCCCGCGCGCTGATGCGCCGCGCCGACTTGCTGCTGCTCGACGAGCCGACCAACCACCTCGACCTCGAAGCCATCATCTGGCTCGAACAGTACCTGGCGCGCTATCCCGGCAGCATCCTGCTGGTGTCGCATGACCGCGAATTCCTCAACGCCACCGTCAACCGCATCGCCCATGTGCACGACCTCGTCATCGACAGCTATACCGGCGATTACGACAACTTCGAGCGCGCCCGCGCCGAAAAAATCGCCCAGCAGAATCAGGCATTCCAGACGCAGCAGGCGAAGATCGCGCATCTGGAAGACTTTGTGCGCCGCTTCCGCGCCAAGGCCACCAAGGCCAAGCAGGCGCAAAGCCGCATCAAGGCGCTGGAGCGGATCACGCGCATCGCCCCGGCACATGTCGCCGACGGCCATTTCGAGCTGGAGATCGAAGCGCCGGAGCGCAGCCCCGACCTGCTGCTGCGCGCCGACAAGATGGGCTTTTCCTATGGCGACAATTCCCCTCTCTCCATCTCTCTGGATGAAACAACTAGTATATAAACACATTAATTACGAAACATAATGCCGAGCCATTTTTGTATCCGCATCCTGCCGGGTGAACTTCCACTCGATGCCACGTTGCTCCGTGTTACGGCGCAACTGCCAGGCATCAACTTCGGCGGTGATCGTGGCCTGATCCGGCAA
>JACREB010000148.1 GCA_016218475.1 Nitrosomonadales bacterium
AGGCAAAATCGGGTGAAGTGGGTCAAGCAGGGATGGGCGGCTTGCCGTTGCCGCCCAACTCGCAAAAAGCGGAGTTTACATGTAGTAAATGAGCATTTTGAGCCTGATTTTAACGCCGCAATGCGCCCTTCAGCGCTTTGTGACACAGTAAGAGTAAGCATCATCGACGAAAAAGGGGTATCCGTTTTTCGTGATTGATATAAGGATAAACAATATGCGCACCGTTGGTCACCGCAAAGAACATCCGATAACCTTTTCCGCCTCTGCTGCTTTGCTGGTCGAGGGAGCGCGATTCAACGACGAATTGCACTGGCTGCCCACTGGCAGCCAGACCTTCATCCCCAAGGGCGTAACACGCTTCAAGACGCATGAAGATGCCAATCGCTACGACCAAGAATGCTTGGCGATTAGCATGGCTGAAATTGCGCTGGAGCGTGCCTGATGGAAGAGTACAGCCGCCCGGCCACACTGGAAGACCTCAAAACGCTGATCGCCTCCTTGAACCAACAGGGAGCAGATTACCTGCTTATCGGCGGTTATGCCCTGTTTGCCCATGGATACCATCGAGCCACTACCGACATCGACGTGCTGGTGCCTGCGACAGAGGAAGCTGGACGTAAAGTGCGCGATGCTCTGATGGTGCTGCCGGATCGGGTTGCCAAAGACCTTGATCCGGCATGGTTCAGCGAAGGCGGGAACATCCGGGTCGCTGATGCCTTTGTGGTGGACATTATGCTCAATGCCTGCGGCGAGACTTACGAGACGTTGAAGCAATATAGCGAGACGGTTGATATGGACGGTTTGCCTATCCACACCGTCAATCTCGAAGGCTTGCTCCGTACCAAGCAGACCATGCGCGACAAGGACATTGCTGATCGAGCCGTGCTTGAACGCGCACTGGAAGTTCTGCAAGAACGAGAAAATAAACGTGATCACGGATTAGGTAGGTAGCCGCCGGAATCCGAATATTGCATGGCAAAAGACCGCATAAACACTGGTTCTTGACCAATATTGCCTCATAAGGCAATAGGCCCTTAACCGGAAGTTGTCATGTCAAACGCGACTGTTACCGTTCAGGTAAATTGATATTCTGGCAAATTCTTCCCCGCCGAGATTTTCTGCGCGCAGTTGGGCATTTATGCCGAGCTGTATGAAGTCTGATTCATCCAGGTAATTGCGCAGAGTGTTGCGCAGTGTTTTGCGGCGTTGACCGAACGCTGCGCTGACGATTTCGGCAAACAATTTTTCATCGCGCACCTGAATTTCATCGGCGGGAAGCGGGGTCATGCGCACGATGGCGGAGTTCACCTTGGGGGTGGGGCGAAAAGATTCCGGCGGCACGTCGAGCAGTTTTTCCACGTTGAAGCGGTATTGCAGCATTACCGACAGCCGCCCGTACTCGGGTGTGGAGCGCTCGGCCACCATGCGTTCGACCACTTCGTTTTGCAGCATGAAGTGCATGTCGCGGATGCGCTCGGCATAAGCGGCGAAGCGGAACAGCAGCGGCGAGGAGATGTTGTAGGGCAGGTTGCCGACGATGCGCAGCGGGGCGGGCAGCGTCGCGATATCGAACTCCAGCGCATCGCCGGCATGGATGATCAGTTTCGATTCCGTGTTGCCCTGCGGGTAGTCGTGCTCCAGCCTTGCGATGATGTCGCGGTCGATTTCCACCACATGCAGATGGTTCAAGCGCTTCAGCAGCGGGCGGGTCAATGCGCCTAGGCCGGGGCCGATTTCGGCCATGTTGTCCTCCGGTTCGGGGCGGATCGCGCCGATGATGTCGGCGACGATTCGTTCATCGACGAGGAAGTTCTGGCCGAATCTTTTCTTGGCTTTATGCATTTGTAAAACAAATCGTCCGCAGATTACGCAGATTTTCGCAGATTAAATCGGCACAAAATAATCTGCGTAAATCTGCGTAATCTGTGGATTGGTTCATGGTTTTACGAAACCAAACATTCACATCGAACCATCTGCGCCGCGAGCCTGATCGCTTCCAGCAGGCTGCCGCTATCGGCCTTGCCGGTGCCCGCCAAGTCCAGCGCCGTGCCGTGATCCACCGAGGTGCGGATGATCGGCAGTCCGAGCGTGACATTCACGCCCTGGCCGAAGCTGGCATGCTTCAATACCGGCAGACCCTGGTCGTGATACATGGCGAGCACGCAGTCGCACTGCGCCAGTTGGTGCGGGGTGAACAGCGTATCGGCAGGTAGCGGCGCGCTGATTTTCATGCCCTCGGCGCGCAATTTATCGAGCACCGGTGCCATTATTTCGATTTCCTCGCGGCCCAGATAACCGCCTTCGCCCGCATGTGGGTTCAAACCGGCCACAAGGATACGCGGTTGCGCGATGCCAAAACGGCGTTGCAGATCATGCCGGATAATTCGCAGAACATTTTCCAGCAGCGGTGCGGTAATTGCGGCGGGCACATCCCTCAAGGCAAGATGGGTGGTGGTGAGCGCCACGCGCATCCCTCCGCCGACAAGCATCATTACCACCAGCCCGGTGCGGGTTTGTTCGGCGAGATATTCGGTGTGCCCGGTGAATGGGATGCCGGCATCATTGATGATGCCCTTGTGAACAGGCGCGGTGACGATTCCGGAAAATTCGCCCATCTGGCAGCCTTGGACGGCGCGGCGCAGCGTCGCCAGCACATATTCGCTATTGGCTTTATTCAGCACGCCTGTATGGCAGGGCGCAACGAGCGGGATATGGATTACCGATAGGGAGTTGGGAGCGGGGAGCGGGGAGCGGGGAGAAACAAATGCATTCCCACTTTCTACTTTCCACTTACCACTTACCCCCCTCCCCCCGTTTTTTTGTCCAGCCGCGTAGTCTCGCAACCGCAAACCGATACCCAGTTGCGCAGCGCGCTGTTGAAGCAAATTTTTATCGGCAACGACAACAAAGGGGATATCGGGCGGTGCGATGGCAAGCTGAGCGCACAGGTCTACACCTATTCCAGCAGGTTCACCGGCTGTAATTGCCAGCGGGAGAATGGGGATGTCTTTCACCAATTATTGGCACCGGTTATGGGCAACGATTACTGGGAACCTCTAAAAATCCACATTTCATCCCAACTGCTGCGTTGCGGAAAAATTTCTTGCTTACATATCATACATATGCGGCGCTGCGAAATTTTTCCCGCGCCTTGCATTTGGGCGAAATCTGAATTTTTAGAGGCCCCCTACTGGTTTTTTTCAAGGCGGTATTCGATAAACGCGCGATCGCGCAATTGGCGCAACCAGTCCTGATATTGTTCTTCGGACTTGAATGAGCCTATGGCCATGCGCGCCTGTTGGCGTTGCTGTTGTTCGCTGACATCGGTGTTCCTCCGTTCCAGCACCTGGATCAGGTGCCAGCCGAATTGCGTTTGAGCTACGCCTATCATGCCGGGTTGCAGCTTGTTCATGGCCTCTTCGAAGTCCGTCACGGTTTGGCCGGGGGACAGCCAATCCAGATCACCGCCATGTTGCGCGCTACCGTCCTGCGAATATCGCTTGGCCTGTTCGGCAAAATCGGCGCCATTCTCGATGCGCTGCTTGATTTCCAGGATGCGCTTCATGGCTTCGTTCTCCGGAACGATCTCGCTGGTCTTGATCAGAATATGCCGCGCATGGGTTTGTGTGATTACCACCGGCGCGCTGCCGGTGCGCTTCCCGACCAGTTTTAGAATATGGAACCCGCTTGGGCTTCGCAACACTGCAGTAGTTTGCCCGGGCTGCATATTTTGCAGTTCATTCATAAACATCGGGGGAATGCGGTCAGGTGACCGCCAGCCGATATCACCGCCATTTAACGCATCCTTGGCGTCGGAAGCGCCTGCTGCCACTTGCGCGAAATCTGCGCCGCCCTTTAATTGGCTCAACGCCTGTTCGGCTTTATCGCGGGCAGCTTGGATTTTACCTGCGCTGGCTTGTTCCGGCACCAGAACCAGAATATGCGCAAGGTGAAGCTCTTCGTTATCACCGCCCATTTTGGCTTTATTGGCGAGGTAATTTTCGACCTCCGTCTCGCTGATGATTATCTTGCTTTCCACTTCGCGTTCGCGCAACCGTGTGGAAATTATTTCATTGCGTATTTCCTCGCGGAATTTTTTGAAATTCACGCCGTCCGATTCGAGTTTTGCGCGAAATTCTGCCAGATTGGAGAATTTATTCTGCTGCGCGATGCGCGTAATCGCCAAGTCCAATTGCGTATCGTCCACGCGCATACCGCTTTCCTTGGCAAATTGCACCTGCAGCATATCGCCGATCATGCGCTCGAGAGTTTGTTTTTCCAGTACTTCAGGGTCGGGTAACGGCGTGCCTTGTTTCTGCAATTGACGTATCGCCATGCGCAGTTGGTCGCCCAACTCCTTGCGGGTAATCACATCGTCGTTGACTACCGCAACTACGGAGTCAATCGTTGCAACTTGTTTTTGCGGGTCTGTTTTTTGCAGGTCCGGTTTTTGCGGGTCAAATTTTTTTGGTGCGCTTTTGGCAGGTGCGGCCTGTGCGCGATTCGGTCTGGGATCGGCGGCGAAAGCGGAGTGCATTGTCATGAGTATCGCGCAGCAAATCAGCGCGAAAAAATCCATTTTGAACATCATCATCATCTCTCGGGTATGTTCAACGCAAGACCGGACTGGGTTTGTTGGCAGGCTTTTCATTTAGCTTGGTGTAGTTGGGCACATGCCTCTTTATGGCGGACAGGGCATCCACCCCGACACTGACCAGATCGTTCAACTCGAGCTGCATGAAAATGCCCGTGTTGGCCTGATTTGAGGCGACCACAAAGCGTTGCGCCACCGCGCGGAATGTCCAGCAGCTTTCGTTGTATTCAATGCCCGCTATCGACTCGAGAGTTTTGCCGTCCTGTATGGAATAGTTCCAATGCGCCACGCCATGCCAATGATTGAATAGCGGCCATTGTGCGGAAAGATCGATTTGGCGGAGCGTGTTGCGGGTAAAGCGGTAGCCGAGATTGAGCGTTTTCCCCACTTCTGGCCGGTATTGCGCCATAGCATTATAGTTTTGGGTGTGCGAAAAATGCGGATCGTACTGGAGCCCGCTGCTGAAATTCAGGGCGTCGGTAACTTGCCCCGAAGCGGCAAGCAAAATATCGGATTTGTTGGTTGACGTTGCAGGTGCGACCAAATTGACTTGCGGCGTTTTGAAGCTGAAGCGCTCGCCCACCATCAGCTTCAACCGCTCCTTGCCGTTTGCCTGTTCCAGCAAACGCGAGGTCAGCGCCAGGGTGATGTGGTTCGCGTCGCCCACCCGGTCGTTTCCGACAAAGCGGTTCTCGGAAAATATCTGGGTAAAATCGAAGCCTGCCTGCCCCGAGTCAAAGATGGGCAGCGAGTCCTGATTTTTGTATGGCACATATACGTAAAAGGCGCGCGGCTCCAGCGTGTGCAGATAGCCGCCACCGAACAGGTTCGTTTCGCGCTCGAGCGACACCCCGCTATCCACGCTGTAAAGCGGCAAAGTGCGCGATGCATCCGGCAAGGCGCCGGTGTTATTTGCGCCAATCGTATAATGAGTGCTGCGCAAGCCAATTTTTGGGGTGAGGTAAAAAGCCGGGTCGTTGACCAGCGGATAGCTGGCACTGGCATTCATCGCCAATCGTTTGGCGCTCAGCGTGGTGGGGTGGGCAAAATCGACATATTCGCCTGAAAACATGATGTTCGTGTCGGCGTAATTCTGACGGGCATTAAGCGTCAATTGGGGCAAACGTTTATAAGTTGTGCTGTTCGGTATCAGGCTTTGGTGGCGTTGCACTCGCGCAGATGCATTCCACCAGCCGGCGTTATGGTTCAACAAGATTTCTTGCAAAAGGCTGGTCTGTGAAGTCAACTCTGTCGAGTTGGCCAGGTCGCGGTAATAATTATCATCTGAAACACTGTTTAAATTGGCGTAGCCGTAGAATCCTCCGGCTATGTTTTGGCTATGTTGCAAGGTCATGTGCCCCCGTTTCCGTTTGGCGATTCTGTCGTTTGTCAAGAAATCCAAATGCATTTCACCGCTGTAAGCAGGTTCCAGATAACGAAATTCGTTGTAGAGCATCACACCGCGGTTGCTCATCACGCGCGGCGCAATGGTCGCATCGCGGTTTGGCGCGATGTTCCAGTAATACGGCACGGTTATTTCCCTGCCGTTAACGATTGTGTTGCCGATAATGGGTGACATCAAGCCTGATTTCCGATTCTTGCTGAGCGGAAAATTCATCCACGGCGAATACAGGATAGGCGCGCCCATGAATTCGACCCATGCATGATGGGCCGTGCCGACTTGACTGTCACGGTCAAGTTCCAATCCGCTCATTTTCAGCAACCAGTCCTGGTTGTCGGCCGGGCAAGTGGTGTAGGTTGCGTTATCCAGGGTGTAATGTTGTTTATCCTGAATATGCATTACATCCGCCGAACCTCGCCCGTCATTCTCATACAAATAGAATATCGGTTTCTCCATAGTGCCGATGCTGGTGTCCAGATTCAGCTTGAGGTGCGGGCCGCTGATGGTGTTGCCTGCTTGCTCCAGCACCACCGAGCCTTGCGCATCGACATCCTGCGTGTCCTGAAAATACAATAACCTGTCTGCGCGAATGGATTGTCCGCGCTTGCGCAATATTGCGTTACCGGTCGCTTCGATCTGATTTTCTTTCTTGCCTTCCAGCTTATCCGCTTCCACAAACGAAGGTGTTCCCTGTGCGGGCGGCTCGGTCGCCATAAAGGTTTTGTCGATACGCAACGCAGGCGGAGGCGTATCTGCGACGGCATGGTGTGCAGATATACATAATAAAGCGGACACAAAGAATTTTAGACGGCACCGCATAACGCGCAGTATAGTAAAATGATAAAGTTCAACAGTTTACCACCAATATTGCTTAAAATATCCAATATGCTACGCCGGCAACAACTCACAGAATGGCTGCACGGCCAGTTCCCAGGCGAAACTTTCACCCTTTCCCCGGCCTCCGCCGACGCCAGCTTTCGCCGATATTTCCGCGCCACATTTTCCGGCGGTGCAACCAGAATCATCATGGACGCCCCGCCGCAGCACGAAGATTGCCGCCCGTTTCTGCATATCGCCAAACTGTTCGAGGATGCCGGAGCACATGTGCCGCATGTGTATGCGCAGGATTTGCAGCAGGGGTTTCTGCTGCTGTCCGACCTTGGCAACACCACTTATTTGCAAGCGCTTAACGCTGATTCTGCGCGCGAACTGTATGGCGCGGCCACCGATGCGCTGATCAAAATCCAGATCGCCTCGCGCGCGAATGAACTGCCTCCTTATGACGAAACCCTGCTGTTGCGCGAGATGCGCCTGTTCCCGGAGTGGTATATCGCAAAGCATCTCAACATCGTGCTCACCGATAAACAGCATGCCGGGCTGGAGGAGATTTTCGCGCGTATCATTATCAACAACCTCGCGCAGCCACGCGTGTATGTGCATCGCGATTATCACTCCAGAAACCTCATGTTGAGCGAGCCCAATCCCGGCATCCTCGACTTTCAGGACGCAGTGTATGGCCCGATCACCTACGATCTGGCATCGCTGTCCAAGGATGCCTATATCCGCTGGGAGGAAGCAGAAATAATCGACTGGCTGATCCGCTACTGGGGAAAGGCGCGCAAGGCCGGGCTGCCGGTGGATGGTGATTTTTCCGCGTTCTACCGCGATTACGAATGGATGGGCGTGCAGCGGCATCTCAAAGTGCTGGGCATCTTCGCGCGCCTGCACCACCGCGACGGCAAAGACGGCTATTTGAAAGACTTGCCGCTGGTAATGTCGTACCTGCGCGCCGCCTGCGCGCGCTATATCGATCTCAAACCGCTGCTGAACTTGCTGGACGAACTGGAGCCGCACGGCAAGCAGGTGGGGTACACGTTTTGAAAGCCATGCTTTTAGCGGCCGGTCGCGGCGAACGCATGCGCCCGCTCACCGATCACACACCCAAACCGTTGCTGGAAGTCGGCGGCAAACCGCTGATCGTCTGGCATATCGAAAAGCTGGTGCGCGCCGGTATCCGCGAATTGGTGATCAACCATTCGCATCTCGGCGCGCAGATCGAAGCCGCACTGGGCGACGGTAGCCGGCTCGGCGCGCGCATCAAATATTCACCCGAAGCTCGCGCGCTGGAAACAGCGGGTGGCATCGCCAATGCGCTGCCGCTACTCGGCGACCAGCCTTTCGCCGTGATCAACGGCGACATATTTTGCGACTACGATTTCACCTTCTTGCTGGAGCGCGCCGCCGCGCTGCAAGCCAGCGGCGATGCCGCACATCTGGTGCTGATCGATAATCCGCCCCACCATCCAAACGGCGACTTCGCTTTGTCCGGGAGCCGCATTTACCCACTTCCCACTTCCCACTTCCCACTTCCCGCTCTTCTGACCTTCAGCGGCATCGGCATCTATCAACCCTCGCTGTTCAAAGACATCCCGCGCGGCGGCACCGCCCCACTCGCGCCGCTGCTGCGCGCGCAAATCGCCCTCGGCAAAGTCAGCGGCGAACACCACCAAGGCTTGTGGGTGGATGTCGGCACACCGCAGCGCCTTGCCGAACTCGACAGCCAAATTAACACGTTGCAAAAAACGCATCTCTCAAAGCACAATGCGCCATGACCATTGACCAGACCATCTACGCGCAACGCCGTGCCCGCCTGCTGGAAAAAATGCAGCGTGGCATCGCCATTATCCCCACCGCACCGGAAGTGGCGCGCAACGGTGATACGCATTACGAGTATCGCTACGACAGCAATTTTTATTACCTGAGCGGCTTTACCGAGCCGGAAGCCGTGCTGGTGCTGGTTTCCGGCCAGGATGGGCAAAGCCAGCCACAGTCCATCCTGTTCTGCCGCGAAAAAAATCCGGAGCGCGAAGTCTGGGACGGCTACCGCGCCGGCCCCGATGCGGCAAAAGAACAATTTGGTTTTGACGTAGCTTATTCCATCGCGCAACTGGATGAAAAACTGGTTGAGCTGATGGGCGACCAAACCGCGTTGCATTACCCGTTAGGTCGCGATGCTGAATGGGATCAGCGCATCCTCAAATTGCGCGGCGCAGTGCAGGCCAAAGTGCGCAGCGGCATCCGCGCCCCAAACGAAATACACGACGTGCGCACGCTGCTCAACGAAATGCGGCTGTTCAAGGACGAGCACGAACTGGCTATCATGCGCCGCGCCGCAAAAATTTCAACACAGGCACACCGGCGCGCGATGCAATTCGCCTGCCCAGATCAATTCGAGTACCAGATCGAGGCGGAGCTGCTGCATGAATTCTGCCGCCACGGCGCGCGCCATCCCGCTTACCCCTCCATCGTCGCAGGCGGCGCGAATGCTTGCGTGCTGCATTACGTGGGCAACGACGCCATACTCAAGGATGGCGATTTGCTGCTGATCGATGCGGGCTGCGAGCTGGACGGTTACGCCTCCGACATCACGCGCAGCTATCCGGTGAACGGGCGTTTTTCCGCCGCGCAAAAAGATGTCTACGAGATCGTGCTCGCCGCACAAGCCGCCGCAATTGCCGCCGCGCAACCGGGTAATAGCTGGGACATGCCGCATGACGCCGCGTTGCGCGTCCTGGCGCAAGGCTTCATCGACCTCAAGCTGTGCCAGGGCAACGTGGATACCGTGCTGGAAAGCGAAAGCTACAAAAGGTTCTACATGCACCGCACCGGCCACTGGCTGGGCATGGACGTGCATGATGTCGGTGATTACAAAATCGGCGCTGACTGGCGCGCGCTGCAACCCGGCATGGTGTTCACCGTCGAGCCGGGCTGCTACATCTGTCCCGCCGATGACGTGCCTCCGGCGTTATGGAACATCGGCATCCGCATCGAGGACGATGTGGCGATTACCGCACAGGGTAATGAAGTGCTGAGCGCAGCCGCGCCGAAAGCGGTGGCGGAAATTGAAGCGTTGATGAAATGACCACGCGGCCAAAAGTGACCTGGCATAAGATTTTCTGCGCAGGGTTTTCTGCGCAGGGTTGACGCAGCGATGGTAAAGGCCTAAATTGAACTACCCCGTACAAACAACCCAAAGGAGATAAACATGGCTGTTCTCGTCGGCAAAGCCGCCCCTGATTTCAACGCCGTTGCCGTAATGGGCAACAATGAAATTAACGGAAGTTTCAATCTGAAAAATTATATTGCCGATAAATATGCGGTGATATTCTTCTACCCGCTGGATTTCACTTTTGTCTGCCCTTCCGAGCTGATCGCATTCGACCATCGTCTGGACGAATTCAAGAAGCGCAACGTCGAAGTGGTCGGCGTTTCGATCGACTCGCAGTTCTCACACTTCGCCTGGAAGAATACGCCGGTAAACAACGGCGGCATCGGCCAGGTGCGCTACCCGCTGGTGGCGGATATCAAACACGAAATATGCAAGGCTTATGACGTGGAAGCGGCAGGCGGCGTGGCTTACCGCGGTTCGTTCCTGATCGACCGCGCCGGTATGGTGCGCCATCAAGTGGTGAACGATCTGCCGCTGGGGCGCAACATCGACGAAATGCTGCGCATGGTGGACGCATTGCAGTTCCACGAAGAGCACGGCGAAGTCTGCCCGGCCGGCTGGAGCAAAGGCAAGGCGGGCATGAATGCGTCGACCGAAGGCGTGGCGAAGTACCTGGCCAATCACGCCAAGGAGCTGTAACCCGGTTTGTCTGCACAGCGAGAGGCCACCGCAAGGGTGGCCTCTTTTTATTTTCCAAACGGGTTTTCTCGCTGCTAAAATCCGCTTTATTGCAATTTACAAGTGGGTACCTATCATGCTGATCTGGTTCGTTGTCCTGTATTTGCTGCTTTCCGTGGGCATCGGCATCTATGCTTCGACGCGCGTGCATAATTCCAAAGACTTCGTGGTGGCCGGACGCAACCTGCCGTTGCCTATTGTTACCGCCACGGTGTTCGCCACCTGGTTCGGCGCCGAAACCGTGCTGGGAATTTCCGCCACCTTTGTAAAAGAAGGCATGGGCGGCGTGGTGGCCGACCCGTTTGGCGCCAGCATGTGCCTGATCATCGCCGGGTTGTTTTTTGCGCCGCTGCTGTATCGCATGAACCTGCTCACCATCGGCGACTTTTATCGCGCGCGCTATAGCCCTTTGGTGGAATTGATTATGACGCTGTGCATCATGATTTCCTATCTGGGCTGGGTGGCGGCGCAAGTAACGGCATTGGGGCTGGTGTTCAACGTGATCAGCGACGGCGCCATTGCCCAGCAAACCGGCATGATCATCGGCCTGTCCATCGTGCTTGCCTACACCATGTTCGGCGGGATGTGGTCGGTGGCTTTGCTCGACTTCGTGCAAATGACCGTCATCATGGTGGCCATGTTGTCGATTGCGGTGTTGGTCGGCGGCGATGCGGGCGGGGCGGGCAACGTGGTCAGCCATGCGCAGGCTTCCGGCAAGCTGCAACTTTTCCCGAGCGGCGGCTACGAGGTGTGGATACCCTTTATCGGCGCGGCGCTGACCATGATGCTGGGTTCCATCCCGCAGCAGGATGTGTTCCAGCGCATGACCTCGGCGAAAGACGAAAAAACGGCGGTACGCGGCTCGGTGCTGGGCGGCGTGCTGTATTTCGCTTTTGCCTTCGTGCCGATGTTCCTGGCGTATTCCGCCACGTTAATCGACCCCAAAGTGTTCGACGAGCTGATCAAAACCGATTCGCAGATGGTGCTGCCCAACCTGATCCTGCATTACACGCCGCTGGCCGCGCAGGTGTTGTTTTTCGGCGCGCTGCTGTCTGCGATCATGAGCACGGCTTCCGCCACCTTGCTGGCGCCGTCGGTGATGTTCACCGAAAACATCCTCAAGCATCTCGTGCTCAAGCATATGAGCGACCGGCAACTGTTGCGCACGATGCGCCTCATCGTGCTGACTTTCGGCGGGTTCGTGCTGTGGTTCGCGATGCATTCGGAATTGAGCATTTTCAAGATGGTGGAGAATGCCTACAAGATCACGCTGGTCGGAGCCTTCGTGCCGCTGGCATCCGGGCTGTACTGGAAACGCGCCGACACCCAGGGCGCGCTGTTTTCCATCGTTATGGGGCTGGCTTCCTGGCTGCTGATGGAGAATTTGTATGACGGCAATATCTGGCCGCCGCAACTGGTGGGGCTGCTGATGAGTATTGCCGGGATGCTGGTCGGTTCGTTGTCGCCAAACATGATGAGCCGCCGTCATGCCTCGCATTCGAGGCAGCCGTCATCCTGACCTTTTTCCACAGAAAGCCATGGGCGAGCTTAAATAATATCCGTCCATGCTGTCATCTTATTGTCATCAATTCTTCATATCCTTGCAATTTCCAAACCGGAAATAAAGATTAGATGATGAGCGCAAAAATCTTGATCGTGGAAGACGAACCGGCTATTCAGGAATTGCTGGCGTTTAATATCACGCAGGCCGGTTTTCAGGCGCTGTGTGCGGAAGACGCGGACAGCGCGTGGCAACAAATTCGCAGCAATGTGCCGGACTTGATCTTGCTGGACTGGATGCTGCCGGGCACCAGCGGCGTGGTGCTGGCGAAACAGCTGCGCGCCGACGCGCACACCAGAGATATCCCGATTATCATGCTGACCGCGCGCGGCGAAGAGCGCGACAAGGTGCTGGGTCTGGAATCTGGCGCAGACGACTACATCACCAAGCCGTTTTCCCCGCGCGAGCTGATGGCGCGTATCCGCGCCATGCTGCGCCGAAATGCCCCGCAGATACAGGACGAAGTCGTTGAAATAGGCGGATTGGAGTTGTCTCCCGCATCGCACCGCGTGACCGCAGGGGGCGCTGCGATAGAGCTGGGTCCGACCGAATTCCGCCTGCTGCATTTTTTCATGACCCACGCGGAACGGGTGCATAGCCGGACGCAATTGCTCGATCAGGTGTGGGGCACGCAGGTGTTCGTCGAGGAGCGCACGGTGGATGTGCATGTCCGCCGCCTGCGCGCGGCGCTGGAACCGGCAGGAGCGGATGGCCTGATTCAAACGGTGCGCGGCAGCGGCTATCGTTTTTCGGTCAACTGACGAAGTGATCAGCCATCTGGTCAGTTATTCTTACTGTGTCACATAGCGATCAAGGGATGCAGTGCAAGGCAAAATCGGGTGAAAAAGCGGAGTTTACATAGCGTAAATGAGCATTTTGAGCCCGATTTTAACGCCGCAATGCGCCCTTCAGCGCTATGTGACACAGTAAGA
>JACREB010000008.1 GCA_016218475.1 Nitrosomonadales bacterium
AATGCTTCAAGTTCGTTGCGCTCTTGCTCCGTGAGCGTTACCCGGTATCTCGGTGACATGGCGACCTCCTTTTGTTAAGGGTTTCACCAGTATGTCACAAGGCGTTACAATACGAAAGCAATAATGTTACATGGTACTAGCTTTTTTCTGTTGGCCGCAATACTTGAAAAATCACATCAAAACCGAAGCCGCGCGATTGCAGGAAGCGCATTTGCCGGGCTTTTTCCATGGTATCTTGCGGCAATACCCCGAATTTTTTTTGCCACACTTCACGGGCTGCTTCCAGTTCGCTCTCTTTCAACCCCGGCAGCGCATCGGCGATCAACTCCTCCGGGATGCCTTTCTGGCGCAATTCGTGCGAGATGCGCTGGATGCCAAAACGGCTGCGTTTGGCGTGCAGCAATTGCGTGGCGGCGCGGGCGTCGGACAGCCAGCCGCACGCGGTCAGATCATCCAGTAGCGCGTCCAGATTTTCCGGCTGCGTTTGACCGGGATCGCCATCCATTTCCGCATGG
The DNA here is from genome assembly GCA_016218475.1 of Nitrosomonadales bacterium. Lineage (GTDB taxonomy): Bacteria > Pseudomonadota > Gammaproteobacteria > Burkholderiales > Gallionellaceae > Gallionella. The sequence goes on from JACREB010000008.1 coordinate 516, forward strand.
GGAAGCAGCTTGCCGCGCAGATCGGCACGGCTGTATTCGCGGCGCGCCAGGTATTGCAGGGCGCGCGCGCGCAGGCTCAACTCAGGCTTTTTCCTCATCGGGTTTGGCATTCGCCTTGGCACCCGCTTTCGCGCCGGTCTTTTCGCCCGCCTTGGCCTTGGCTTTTTCACCCGCATCGAGCAGCGCTACGCCCAATGCCCCGCGCACCTTGTTCTCTATTTCGAAGGCGACCTCGGGATGCTCGCGCAGATACTCGCGCGCGTTGTCCTTGCCCTGCCCGATTTTTTCACCCTTGTAGGCATACCATGCGCCGGATTTCTCGATCAGCTTCTGCTGCACGCCCAGCTCGATGATCTCGCCCTCGCGCGAGATGCCTTCGCCGTACAGGATATCGAACAGCGCCTCGCGGAACGGCGGGGCCACTTTATTCTTCACCACCTTGACCCGCGTCTCGTTGCCGATCACCTCGTCGCCCTTCTTGATCGCGCCGATGCGGCGGATGTCGAGGCGCACCGAGGCGTAGAACTTGAGCGCGTTGCCGCCGGTGGTGGTTTCAGGATTGCCGAACATCACGCCGATTTTCATGCGAATTTGATTGATAAAGATCACCAGCGTGTTGGATCGCTTGATGTTGGCGGTCAGTTTGCGCAGCGCCTGCGACATCAGTCGCGCATGCAGTCCCATTTGCGGGTCACCCATTTCGCCCTCGATTTCTGCCTTCGGTGTCAGCGCGGCAACCGAGTCGATCACCACGATATCCACCGATGAAGAACGCACCAGCATGTCGGCAATTTCCAGCGCCTGCTCGCCATTGTCCGGCTGCGAGATCAGCAGGTCTTCCACCTTCACGCCGAGTTTTTGCGCATACAGCGGATCGAGCGCATGCTCAGCGTCGATGAACGCCGCCGTGCCGCCCAGTTTCTGCATCTCGGCGATGACCTGCAACGTCAGCGTGGTTTTGCCGGAAGATTCCGGCCCGTAGATTTCCACCACGCGACCGCGCGGCAGACCGCCCACACCCAACGCGATGTCCAACCCCAGCGAGCCGGTGGACACGACCTGGATATCGCGTGCCACATCGTGTTCGCCGAGGCGCATGATCGAGCCCTTGCCGAACTGTTTCTCGATCTGGCTCAATGCCGCCGCGAGCGCCTTGCTTTTGTTCTCATCCATGCTGATTTCTCCCTTTTAAAGATGCGCGATTATGGCATAAAGCGCGCTTAAAAATCGTCCGCTCTCCCCACTCCTTCACCTGGCAGAAGTGTGAGAGAGAAAGCCTAAGCCAGCTCTGTTTGCCGCCCGAGCAGGTCGATCACACCCTGCAAGGCGATACGCACAGATTGCGCACGTACTTCTGCGCGGTTGCCGCCGATCTGATGGCGTTGCGCGTAAGTTGTGCCATGCTTGAGCCCCCAGGCGAAGCATACCGTACCGACCGGTTTGTCCGGCGCGCCACCCTCCGGCCCGGCGATGCCGCTCACCGCCAATGCCACTTGCGCATCGCTGTTGTTCAGCGCGCCGACCACCATCTCGCGCACCACCGCCTCGGACACCGCGCCATGCTGCTTGAGCGTCGCTTCGCTCACGCCCAGCATCTGCTGCTTGGCAAGGTTGGAATAAGTGACAAAGCCGCGCTCGAACCATGCCGAACTGCCCGCCACATCGGTGATCGCGTAAGCCACCCCACCGCCGGTACAGGATTCCGCCGTCGCCAGCTTCAGTCCGTGCGATTTGAGTGCTCCACCAACCTGTGCAGCAAGAATATCCATCAATCAAAACCGGATGGGCCGTAACCAAATGTAGGTTGGGCTACGCCCGACCGCTTCGACAAGAATCTCAGGACAGGCATGGTGGACATAGCCTGGTAGGGTGGGCACAAAAACGTGCCCACCCTTGTTGGCTTTTTCGTTCCATGTCAGTTACCCAAACCACGCAGCAAATCAGCCTGTATATCAACCACCGCTTCCAGCCCCACCCCAATGCGGATCAAGCCATCACTGATGCCTGCCGCCGCGCGCGCCTCCGGCGTGATGCGCCCGTGGGTGGTGCTGGCCGGGTGGGTGATCGTGGTCTTGGTGTCGCCGAGGTTGGCGGTGATCGAGATCAGCCGCGTGTTGTCGATCACGCGCCACGCGGCCTCCTTGACGCTCCCCCGGGATGACGCGACTTCGAACGACACGATGCCGCCGCCGGTCTTTTGCTGTTTCATCGCCAGTTGATGTTGAGGATGCGACGGTAGTCCCGGATAGAACACCCGCGCCACATTGGGCTGCGCTTCAAGCCAGCGCGCGAGTTCCAGCGAGTTGGCACTGTGCGCATCCATGCGCAACTTGAGCGTTTCCAGCCCTTTCAGCAATATCCATGCGTTGAATGCGCTCAGCGTCGGCCCTGCGGTGCGCAGAAAACCGAACACGGGCTCCATCAATTTCCTGCTGCCCAGCACCGCGCCGCCGAGCACGCGCCCCTGCCCGTCGATGTATTTGGTCGCGGACTGGATCACGATGTCCGCACACAAATCCAGCGGGCGTTGCAGGATCGGCGTGCAGAAGCAGTTATCCACCGCCAGCAGCGCGCCACAACCCTTCGCCACCGCGGCAATCGCGGCAATGTCTGAAATCTCGGTAAGCGGGTTGGACGGCGTTTCCAGGAAGAATAACTTTGTGTTTGGGCGCACCGCCGCCTGCCACTCGGACACATCGGTCGCGGAAACATAAGTTGTCTCCACGCCGAATTTTTTGATGATATTGTTGAACAGGTTGATCGTCGCGCCGAAGATGCTGCGCGAGGCGATGATATGGTCTCCTGCCTTTAGCAGCCCCATCACGCACGCCAGTATCGCCGACATGCCCGATGCCGTGGCGACGCATTGCTCCGCGCCTTCCAGCGCGGCGAGCCGCTCCTCGAACATCGTCACGGTCGGGTTGGTGAAACGCGAATAGATGTTGCCCGGTTCTTCGCCGATGAAACGCGCGGCGGCCTGCGCGGCATTTTCGAACACGAAGCTCGAAGTCAGGAACAGCGCCTCGCTGTTTTCGCCGAACTGGCTGCGCACCGCGCCCGCGCGCACCGCCAATGTTTCTGGTTGGTATTTTATTTCGCTCATCTTTTCCTCATAACTCCGATTTCTGTCATCTGTCTTCTATCCTCTGTCTTCTGATTCTCACATTGAGGCCGCATTTATCGCCAGATCCAGTTCCAGTTGGTCTTCGTCTACCAGCTTGTTGGCTTTCCCGCCGCCGCGCAACGCTTCGATCATATCCAGATAGTGCGGCGTGATATCGCCGGTGATGTAGTTGCCGTCGAAGCAGGAAGCGTCAAAGCTTGTAATGCCCGGATTGGCCTTGCGCACCGCCGCCTTGAGGTCGTCCAGATCCTGATAGATCAGCCGGTCCGCGCCGATCTCGCGGCAGATTTCCTCGTCGTTTCGCCCGGTGGCGATCAGTTCGTTGCGGCTCGGCATGTCGATGCCGTACACATTCGGGAAACGCACCGGCGGCGCGGCGGAGGCGAAGTACACTTTGCGCGCGCCGGCATCGCGCGCCATTTGCACGATCTCGCGGCTGGTGGTGCCGCGCACGATGGAATCGTCCACCAGCAGCACGTTTTTGCCCTTGAATTCCACGCCGATCGCATTCAGCTTCTGGCGCACCGATTTCTTGCGCATCGCCTGCCCCGGCATGATGAAGGTGCGGCCGATGTAGCGGTTCTTCACGAAGCCTTCGCGGAACGGGAGATTGAGGCGGTTCGCCAGTTGCAACGCGCTGGGGCGGCTGGAATCCGGGATCGGGATGACCACGTCGATATCCACCCCGTCCCAGTCGCGCTTGAGTTTATCGGCGAGATATTCGCCCATGTACAGGCGCGTCTCGTACACCGATACGCCGTCGATCATCGAATCCGGGCGCGCCAGATAAACATATTCGAAGATGCACGGGTTGAGGCTGGCTTTATCGCTGCATTGCTGGCTGTGGAAATTGCCGTCGAAGTCGATGAATACCGCCTCGCCGGGCGCGACATCCCGCATGAATTTGAAGCCCAGCGTATCCAGCGCCACGCTTTCCGACGCGACCAGATATTCCGGCCCCTGCTCGGTTTCATGCACGCCCGCCACCAAAGGGCGAATGCCATGCACGTCGCGGAACGCAAGCAAACCATAGCCCGCAATCATCGCCACCACGGCATAGGCGCCCCGGCAACGCCGGTGTACGCCGGACACCGCGGCAAAAATGGCCGGCACATTCAAGCGCAACCCTTTGGAGCTGGCCTGCAACTCGTGCGCCAGCACATTCAGCAAGACTTCGGAATCCGAATTGGTATTGACGTGGCGCAAATCATCGACGAACAACTGCTTTTTCAGCTCTTCGGCATTGGTCAGGTTGCCGTTGTGCCCGAGTACGATGCCGAACGGCGAATTTACATAAAACGGCTGCGCCTCGTTGTGGTCAACCGAAGAACCGGCGGTGGGATAGCGCACATGCGCGATGCCCGCGTTGCCCTGCAATGCCCGCATGTTGCGCGTGCGGAACACGTCGCGCACCAGCCCGTTGTCCTTGTGCAGATGGAAAGTGCGCCCGTCCAGCGTGGCGATGCCGGCGGCATCCTGGCCGCGATGCTGCAAGACTTGCAGGCCGTCATACAAGAGATGATTGGCCGGTGTTTGTGAGACCACTCCGAGAATGCCGCACATGGTTCGCTATCCCAAAAATTAACTACCTAATCTTACTGTGTCACAAAGCGCTGAAGGGCGCATTGCGGCGTTAAAATCGGGTTCAAAATGCTCATTTACTACATGTAAACTCCGCTTTTTCGCCCGATTTTGCCTTGCACTGCATCCCTTGATCGCTTTGTGACACAGTAAGACTAAGCCATAGCCAAAAATGTAGGTCGGGCTTTGCCCGACATGGTGGGCGGAGCCCACCCTACGGTTTCGTTAAAAAATCTTGTCACGTTTTGACATTATTTGGCTGGCAAGAGACTAACTGCGAGTCCCATAACGGATGCGCCGCGCGATGTCGTCCGGCAACCATGCCTTGGTCAGCAAGGCAACATTTTCCGCCATTCTGCTCGTCTGCGCGGTGCGCCAGAACGGTTGCTCCGGAATATGCGTCAATCCGGCCAGCCACACCAGCACAAGTACCACCAGCACGCCGCGCAACGCGCCAAATAATCCGCCCAGCGTCCTGTCCAGCCAGCCCAGTCCGACCGCTTTCAACAGCTTCGAGAGCAGCCAGGCCAGCACACCCCAGACAATCAATGCGGCAATAAATACCGCGGCATATGCCAGCGCGGTCCGTATCGTCTCCTGTCCCCCCGGCATCATGGGCGCAATATCACCTGCAAACAATTTGCTCAGCACGAATGCGACCGGCCAGCCCACCAGCGACAGCACTTCGTAAACCAGGCCGCGCCACAGACCGATCAACAACGAAACCAGCAATATCGCTATGACTGCAAAATCAAATCCTGTCATTTCTCATTCGTGACTACCGGGTGCAGACCCCGCTTTTCAAGCAATTGGCGCGCCTTCTCGGCTTTTTCGCGCTCCGTGTATGGCCCGACGCGCACGCGAATTTTATCGCCCACTTTTTCGGTATAGGCCTTGAAACCCCATTTTTTCAGCTTATCCAACTCCTGCTTTGCGGTAGCGGCATTGGAATACGCACCGACCTGCGCGACATAGCTTTCAACACTGGTTGGTTTATCCGGATTTTTTGATTCGGTTTTTTTTGATTCGGGATTTTTGGGCTCCGGTTTTTTAGGTTCCGGTTTTTTATCGGGGGCCGGCTGTATCTTGCCCTGCACTTCAGTCTTGGAATCGCTTGTGGCGACCGTCGGCACTGCAACCGGTTTCTCACTATCAGCCTGTATCACAGGGGGTATTGCTGATGCCGCCGCGACTGCGGAAGCAGCTAACGGCAATGTCTCGGCCACTTCCGAAGCCGCCACACCCGGCACGAACTCGCCGACTTTGTCGGGGGCCGGAATGCGCAGATCGATATCTTTTCCGGTGGGCTTGGGTTCACTGTCCAACACCATCGGCAGTATCACTACCACCGCCAGCGTAAACGCAATTGCACCGATCAGGCGGCGGCGCGCCTTGCGCCTGAGATTCAATTCATCGTCTGTCTGCTGTTTTGCCATGCTCTAAAATATAAACCTCTAAATTTTTCCGTAGGTTGAGCGAAGCGCAGCGTGCCCAACTCAATGCAACGTTGGGCACGCTGCGCTTCGCCCAACCTACGAAACTTGCAGTCCTTTTTCCGCCATCACTCCCGCAACGGTGTAGAACGATCCGAAGGCCGCGATTCTATCATTTTCGCCTGCCGCATTACAGCCATAACACAACGCTCCGGCAATGTTCTTGAAAGTTTGAATTTCACCGCGCACCTTGCCCTGCCGCAGCACTTGTGCCAGCGCATCCGCAGTAGCGCCGCGCGGCGCGTCTATGCCCGCCACCAGCCATGTATCGATATGCGGATCGAGCGCCGCCGCCACCCCCGCTATATCCTTGTCCTTGAGCATCGCGAACACCGCCCAGGTATGCGTGCAAGACGGCAAGCTGGCGAGATTCTGCGCCAGCGAACGCGCCGCGTGCGGGTTGTGCGCCACATCCAGAATCAGCATCGGCCTGCCCGGCACAAACTGGAAACGCCCCGCAAGTTGCACCTCGACCAGCCCGCGCCGCACCGCCTCCATGCTCACCGGCAAGCATTCTTTCATCGCATCCAGCGCCGCCAGCGCCGCGCTGGCATTATCAAGCTGGAACGCGCCGCGCAACGCCGGGTATGGCAAAACATTGCGCGTGCCAACTTTGCTGCGGAAGTTCCACTGCTTTTGATTTTGTCCCCTCTCCCGCAGGCGGGAGAGGGCTAGGGTGAGGGGTTGTGAAATGGAAATAGCGCTCGCTACGTCGCCACCACCCTCTCCCTCAATCCCTCTCCCGCCTGCGGGAGAGGGAAGTAAATCCTCCTCAAATCCAAACTCCCGCCCGATCCGCCAAAACTGCGCACCGATTTTTTCAGCATGTTCAATAATCGCCTGCGGCACATCCGTATCCGCGCAGATCGCCACCTTACCTTTACGAAATATCCCCGCCTTCTCGAACGCGATCTGCTCGCGCGTCCCGCCGAGGTAATCTGTGTGGTCGATATCCACATTGGTGACCACCGCACAATCGTTGTCGAACACATTCACCGCATCCAGCCTGCCGCCCAACCCCACTTCGAGAATCGCGACATCCACTTTATGCTGAATGAAACACTGCATCGCGGCCAGTGTGCCGAATTCAAAATAGGTTAAAGGGATGTTGTCGCGCACCTGCTCGATTTTCTCGAACGAAGCGCACAACTCCGCATCGTTCGCCTGTTGCTTGGCGATGCGCACCCGCTCGTTGTAATGCAGCAGATGCGGCGAGGTGTAGCAGCCGACACGGTATCCGGCGGCATGCAGCATGCTTTCCAGCATCGCGCACACCGAGCCCTTGCCGTTGGTGCCGCCGACCGTGATGATGGGAAAATCCGGATCGAGGTTCAGCCGCTGCCTGGCTTGCGCCGCGCGCTCCAAGCCGAGCGCGATGGTCTTGGGGTGCAGGGATTCGAGGTAAGCAAGCCAGCCGGCTAGCAGCCTGTCGGACTTAAAGGAAACCGGCTGCAAATCCGGCAAAATCTGCCCTCGCCCAGCCGAATTTTCGCTTCGATTCTTCAAGTCCGACAGGCTGCTAGGGTGTTCGGCATGTCGATAATTCAACCATCACAGCTGCACTCCGAACTTGCGCAGCAAGGGCAGCATGGCAAAGTAACAAGCAGCGGTAGCTAAAATTGAAAGTCCCAGGCTAAGCCAGAATCCCAAGCCCTGCCTGAGTAACAACGGCAGCAGCAAAAACAAGACCAGCGAAGGCAACACCAGCCAAAAGATTTGGCCGGAAAGTTCGGCAATACGCAAGGACTCTGTTCCCTCAACATGCAGCCACATGAACGCCAGCAATGAGGTCAGCGGCAGCGCTGCGAGCAGTGCGGCGAAACCGCTACTGCGTTTGGCGACTTCCGTTATCGCCACAATGACTAATGCGGAAATTCCGACTTTTAGCGCGTAGTAGAACACGAGGTTAAGCCGCCTCGATCTCCGCCACCGCCGCCTGCTTGGCCAGCAGCGTGATCAGCGTCGCCAGCCGGCTCTTCATCTCGCGCCGGTCGACGATCATGTCCACCGCGCCGTGTTCGAGCAGGAACTCCGCGCGCTGGAATCCTTCCGGCAGGGTCTCGCGCACCGTCTGCTGGATCACGCGCGCACCGGCGAAGCCGATCAGCGCGCCGGGTTCGGCGATCACCACGTCGCCCATGAAGGCGAAGCTGGCGGACACGCCGCCCATGGTCGGGTCGGTCAGCACCGAGATGAACGGCAACTTTTCTTGGCTGAGTTGCGTCAACGCGGCGCAGGTTTTGGCCATCTGCATCAGCGACAGCAAACCTTCCTGCATCCGCGCACCACCGCTGGCGGCAAAGCAGATAAACGGGCATTTCTGTTCCAGCGCAACCCGCACACCGCGCACGAAACGCTCGCCGACCACCGAGCCCATCGATCCGCCCATGAAGTCGAATTCGAATACCGCAGCAACGATAGGAACCGCATGGATACTGCCCTGCATCGCCACCAGCGCATCTTCCTCACCGGTACTCTTTTTGGCAGCGACGAGGCGTTCAGAATATTTGCGGCTGTCCTTGAACTTGAGGGTGTCGACCGGCAACACTTCCGCGCCGATCTCGAACCGCCCTTCGCCGTCGAGCAGCAAATCCAGGCGGGTGCGCGCGCCGATGCGGTGATGGTGATTGCACTTCGGACAGACGCTCTGGTTCTTTTCCAGATCGGAGTGATACAGCACCGCCTGGCAGGATGGGCACTTGTGCCACAAGCCTTCCGGCACATTCTTCTTGGCATCCCCGTCGCGATGTTTGATCTTGGGCGGCAATAATTTCTGGAACCAGCTCATGAAATCTCTCCTTCAATCATTTTCTTCTCCCTTTACCAAAGGGGGTGAGACCCAATGCTGTTCACTTAACCGTTCGTGGTGAGCTTGTCGAACCACCTGCCACTCACCCATTGCCCTTCGACAAGCTCAGGGCGAACGGAATTTTTGTTAAATGAACAGCCCCGGAGTTAAGCCTGATCCACAGCCTGCCTCAGCTCCTTGACCAGCTTGCTCACATTGGCAACAACATTCTGTTCCGTCGAATTCTCGATTTCCTGCACGATGCGGCTGCCCACCACCACACCGTCGCACAGCTTCGCCACCGCCAGCGCGGTGGCCTCGTCGCGGATGCCGAAACCCACACCGATGGGCAGCGTAATGTGCTTCTTCAACTGCGGCATCTTGCGCTCGATTTCGCTCAAATCCAGATGCCCCGCGCCGGTCACGCCTTTCAGCGAGACGTAATACACGTAGCCGTGCGCCTGTTTGGCGACGCGCTCAACGCGAGCATCGGTGCTGGTCGGCGCGAGCAGAAAGATCGGATCGATGCCGTGTTTCTCCAGATGCGCGAACGCCTCGTGGCTTTCTTCCGGCGGAAAGTCCACCGTCAGCACGCCATCCACACCCACCTCTGCGCAACGCTTGGCAAAACGCTCCCAGCCCATCGCCTCGATCGGGTTGCCGTAGCCCATCAGCACGATGGGCGTGCTCACATTCTTTGTTCGGAAAGAAGCCACCATGTCGAGCACGTCATGCAGCGACACGCCGTGCTTGAGCGCGCGCTCGGAAGCGCGCTGGATGGTCAGGCCGTCCGCCATCGGGTCGGAGAACGGCACGCCGAGCTCGATGATGTCCGCGCCCGCCTCCACCAATGCATGAAGCAGCGGTACGGTAAGTGACGGCACTGGGTCGCCCGCCGTGAAAAACGGGATCAGCGCCTTGCGCCGGTGTTGTTTGAGTTTATCGAAAATCGTTTGTATGCGGCTCATATCAATTCAACTCTATCTCTCCGTTCGCCCTGAGCTTATCGAAGGGCAGTGCGTACTTTTTCGTTTAATCCTCCCATGGTTCGACAAGCTCACCACGAACGGATTTATAAATTCTCTAAAATGTAATCCCCGACGCGCGCGCCACCGTCGCCATGTCTTTGTCGCCGCGCCCGGACAGGTTCACCAGCAGCACTTTGTCCTTGCCCATACCCGGCGCAATTTTCGCGGCATGGGCCAGCGCATGGCTGGATTCCAGCGCGGGGATGATGCCTTCCAGATGGCACAGGTCGTGAAAAGCGCGCAACGCTTCGTCGTCGTTGATCGCCACGTATTCCGCGCGCCCGCTGTCTTTCAGCCAGCTATGCTCGGGGCCAACGCCGGGATAATCCAGCCCCGCCGAAATGGAATGCGTCTCGATGATCTGGCCATTTTCATCCTGCATCAGATAAGTGCGGTTGCCGTGCAGCACACCGACCGCGCTGTTGGTGGTCAACGGTGCGGCGTGTTGCCCGCTGCCGATGCCGCGCCCGCCAGCCTCCACGCCGATCAGTTTCACGCCGGGCATGTCGATGTAGGAATAGAACACGCCCATCGCATTGGAGCCGCCGCCGACGCAGGCGATCACCGCATCCGGCTGACGACCCGCCAGCTCCGGCATCTGCACCACGCACTCCTTGCTGACGATGGCATTGAAATCGCGCACCATCATCGGATAGGGGTGCGGCCCCGCCACCGTGCCGATGATGTAAAAAGTGTTTTCGATGTTGGTCACCCAGTCGCGCATCGCTTCGTTGAGCGCATCCTTGAGCGTCTTCGAGCCGCTTTCCACCGGCACCACGGTCGCGCCGAGCAGCTTCATGCGATACACGTTCTGCGCCTGGCGCTGCACGTCTTCCGAGCCCATGTACACCACGCATTCCATGCCGTAGCGCGCCGCCACGGTGGCCGTCGCCACGCCGTGCTGGCCCGCGCCGGTCTCGGCGATCACGCGCGGTTTGCCCATGCGCCTGGCGAGCAATGCCTGCCCCACGGTGTTGTTCACCTTGTGCGCGCCGGTGTGGTTGAGGTCTTCGCGCTTCAGGAATATCTGCGCGCCGCCAAGTTGTTGCGACCAGCGTTTGGCGTGGTAAATCGGGCTGGGGCGACCGACGTAGTGTTTGAGGTCGTAATTCAGTTCGGCGATGAATTCCGGATCGTGGCGATATTTTTCATAAGCCTGCTTCAGCTCATCCAGCGCGCTCATCAGGGTTTCGGCGACATAGATGCCGCCGTAAGGGCCGAAGTGGCCGGTGCTATCAGGATAGTTGTACATCTATTCGTTTAACCTTTTGTGATCTATCCGCATAACTTCATGCATGAAACGCTCAATTTTTCTCGCATCCTTGATTCCTTTTTCCGCCTCTACGCCACTAGATACATCCACTGCGTAAGGGCGTACTTGTGAAATGGCTACAGCAACATTGCTTTCATCTAAACCGCCAGACAAAATTATCTGCGAGCGCAACTCTTCGGGTATCAGTGACCACTCGAAAACCGCTCCCGTGCCGCCGTGTATGCCTTCAATGTAGGCATCCAATAACAGGCTCTTGGCGCTGCGAAAACGTGCCGCGCATTGTAGCAAATCCACCCCCGCTTTGACGCGAATCGCCTTGAGATAGGGCTTGGCGAATTGCGCGCAATATTCCGGGGTTTCATCGCCGTGGAATTGCAGCACGTCCAGCGACACTTGCGCCAGCACCTCGCGCACAAAGACAGCATCGGCGTTGACGAACAAGCCGACAGTGGTAACGAACGGCGGCAGCGCAGAGGCCAGTTGTGCAGCTTGTGCGATGCTAACATGGCGCGGGCTGTGCTCGTAGAACACCAGCCCGATGGCATCCGCCCCGCTGTGTGCGGCGGCCAGCGCATCCTCCACGCGGGTGATGCCGCAAATTTTTACTCGGGTCACATCAGAAGACAGAGGATAGAAGACAGGGGACAGAGAAAACCCTTCCCCCGCTTCCTCATCTCGCACCTCCAGACCACAATCTTTTCGCTCGTTAACTTTCAATCATCCCCCCATCTGTCCTCTGATTGCGGCAATCCCCACTTCGCTTCGTATTGAATGCGGCGCAAGTATAAGCCATCCGGCGCAAAGGTCGGTGCGGCGAGGCTGCGTTCGCGGCTGTTTAATACTTCCGCGAGCCAGCCCGGCGGGTATTTTCCCTTGCCCACATATACCAGGCAACCGACGATGTTGCGCACCATGTGGTGCAGGAATGCATCCGCGCTCAAATCGAAGATCAGCATCTCGCCGTGCCTGCGGATGTCCAGTTGGTACAGATTTTTGACCGGCGATTTGGCCTGGCATTGCGCCGCGCGGAACGCGCTGAAGTCGTGTTCGCCGAGCAGGCATTGCGCAGCGGCCTGCATCGCCGCGACATCCAGCGGCGCGTAAAACCAACCCGCCTTGCCGGCATGTATCGCGCTGCGCGTGGCGCGGTTGATCAACAGATAACGATAGCTGCGCCCATGCGCGGAAAAGCGCGCGTGGAATTCGTCCGGCACCGGATGCGCCCAGCGCACCGCGATGCTGTCTGGCAGCAACGCGTTCACGCCGCGCACCCAGGCGGTCAGCGGGCGCTCGACACCGGTATCGAAATGCACCACCTGCTCCAATGCATGCACACCGGTGTCGGTGCGCCCAGCCGCGATGACTGAAATCGGCTCATCTGCAATCCGGCTCAAAGCGCGTTGCAGCGTATCCTGCACGGTCTGCCCATCCGCCTGGCTCTGCCAGCCACAATACTGGTGGCCGTCGTACTCGACACCGATTGCTATCCTCATGGTGTGATTCTCATTGCCATGCCAGCCAGAACATCAGCAAAACATCCAGCAGATACCATGTAAAGATTTGCGCAGCAGGATGGAAATGCAATCTTCACTCCAAAAGAAAACGGCGGCTCAATATTGAGCCGCCGTCAGGAAAACTCCCGATTAACCGATTTGATTGAGCAGGGATTGCGCGGCTTCTCGCTGCCCCTCATCGCCTTCGCGCAGAACGTCCTCAAGAATTTCACGCGCACCGACAGCATCGCCCATTTCCTGATAAGCCTTGGCCAGATCGAGCTTTGTCGCAACCTCATGCCAATGTTCATCCTTGATTCCCGGCACCGGCTCACCCGGCGTTTCGGCATCATCCAGATTGAGGCTGATGCCCGCCAAACCGCTATCTGCGGGCTGAGCAGAAGATGCCGGCTTTGCAGCCATATCTTCAACCGGAAAGTCCAGCGTGAACGCCATCCCGTCCTCGTCAGGTTCCTCCGTTGATGGCTTGACGGCTTCCGGTTGCGCCGCAGGCACGGGCGTGTCGGTTGACGTAATATCAAAAACCAAATCATCCAAGCCTTCTGATTTCGCCTCGGCCTGCACCCCGGCTTCAGGTATCGAAAAATCGGCCGATGAAATATCAAAATCCATGGATTCCGCCTGAACCGCAGCCATATCGGCAGCCGGCATGATCGTGGTTTTTTCCGCGTCGCCCAAGTCAAAATCCACGTCGGTTGCCGATGCTTCCTGCTCCGTCTGCGTATCGTCCAGAACAAAATCCGGGCTGAACGTGTTCATTTGCTGGGTCATGCTACCCGCATCCTCAGGCGCATTGAGCACGGTTGTTTGCGTGGTGGCGCTGTCCGCATCTTCAATGGTTCCGCCACCATACATCGGGTTATTCGGCTCCAGCCTGAGCCCCATTGCAGCGGCCTGCTGCCACGCCTCTTCATCGCCTGAATCCTTCAACTGGCGCGCAATGGATGAGAAGGAGTTTACATCTTTACGGTTGGCGTAAATGCCCAATAATTTGAGATGTATCCGATGGTCGCCCGGCGTATTTCTCAAAGCATCTTTCAGTATCTCCTCTGCCTGCGCATCTCGCCCAAAATTCAGGAACAAGTCTGCCTCGTTAATCGGGTCAACATTATCCGGCTTGGGGCTTTCTTCTGCCTTTTTCATTGCTGCAGCACTGGTAAAATCGCCTGACTCTGGAGACGGCGCAACCGGCGCGGTGATATGCCCGGCTATCGCGCCTGCACTTTCAATTTTTTTTTCGGCAGTTGCAGCGGTAAACCCCCGCTTGCGGCGGCTCAACATGAAACCGATACCGCCCAAACCGAGCAAGACTGCCGCTCCCCCGGCCAGATAAAGCGGTTCGCCAAGGATTTGATCCACCAGGGAAGGTTCGGATACAACCACTTTAGGTTTCGGCTTGACTGCAGGCGCCGGTTTGACCGCACTGGCTGCGGCAACAACCGGAGAAGGCGCGGCAACGCTTGGCACCGCGCTTGAAGATTTCTGCAATGCCGCTGCCTCTGCTTTCAGTTGGGCGAGGCGCTGCATATCCTTGAGGTTCTTTTCCAGCAATGCGGCGCGAGTTTGCTCTTCTTTTACGGACTTGGCCTTGGCAATCGCATCTTCGTGCTCGGCGTTTTTCCTGTCTTGCGCAGTAGGTTGTTTGCCTGCCGCGCCGGTGGCAGCCTTGTCTCCGGGTGCCTCACCCTTGGACAATTTCAGCACTTCCTTGGCAGATTCTTTGGCAACGGGTGCCTTGTCGGCAACCGAGCTGGCAATCTTGCCGGTGGCGACTTGCTTGGCATCCTGCGGCTTGCTGGTAACCGGTGCAGCGGCGGCCAACTTTTGCCGGTATGCATTCCAATCGGCTGTCTGTGCGCGAATTTCCTTTACCGCATCGGACTGCCCCACACCCATCAACTCGCCCTGATCCGGCATACGCAGAATTTTGCCTGCCCTGATACGGTTCATGTTCTTGCCGTCGAATTGATCGATATTGGCGCGATATAACGCGATCAGCATGCGCTCCAGACTCACTTCGTCCGGTTTGTTTTGCATGGCAATCTTATTCAACGTATCACCGTCATGAACAGTAATGCTGCCCGTGGAGACACTCTTTTCTTTTGGGAAAACAACGGTTTTCCTGACAGGTGCTGCCATTACCGGTTTCTCGGCGGGTTGGCTTTCTTCATGAATTGCGGCTACCGGAGCACTTTGCTCCACTGGCTTGGCTGCAACTTCCGGTTGTGCGGATTGCACTGCCGGTGCGATAGCCTGCACATCGGTTTGTTTAGGCTGTTCCGCAATGTAGCCAGGTGGATCCAGCAGGAAAGTATATTCGCGCAACAGTCTGCCGGATGCCCAAGACAATTCGATCAGCATGCTCACGAATGGGTCGTTGACCGGTTGCTCGCTGCTCACCTTGAGATACAGCTCGCCATTAGGCCGGTTTTCGATCTGAAACTTGAATTTGTTGCCATAAGGGTACTCAAGTCCAGCGCCCTTGTAGGCGTCGGGTGAAGCAAGGCGGACGACCAGGCTGGTTTTCTCGATCTTGTTGACCGCCACCAATTCGATTTCGGCTTTCAGCGGCTGGCCCAAAGCGGAAACCACGTTTATTCCGCCCATGCCAATGGCGGAAACACATGTGGACAATGTCAAAGCAACAACAAATCCGAGCAGTTTCAGTAGTGATTCTCGCACGCTATCACCTTTGTTTTATCAGTAGACAATATAAAATAACATCATAGAGTTATAAGCACAAGCTAATATTTTCTTTTACAACAAATCCTAATTGAGGTATTTCGCGACCAAAATCTCTGCAATCTGCACGCTATTCAATGCCGCACCCTTGCGCAAATTGTCGCTGACTACCCATAGATTCAAGCCCAGCGGGTGCGAGATATCCTCGCGGATGCGCCCGACGTAGGTCGCGTCGTTGCCCGCCGCCTCGACCGGAGTGGGGTAGCCGCCCGGCTCGCGCTTGTCCATCACCGTCACGCCCGGTGCCTTTTCCAGCAAGGCGCGCGCCTCGGCGGCGGTAATTTTCTTGCGGGTTTCGATATGCACCGCTTCGGAGTGTCCGTAAAACACCGGCACGCGCACCGTGGTCGGGTTCACCATGATGCTTTCGTCTTCCATGATCTTGCGGGTTTCCCACACCATTTTCATTTCTTCCTTGGTGTAGCCGTTTTCCATGAACACGTCGATTTGCGGGAGCACGTTGAAAGCGATGCGTTTCGGGTACACCTCGACTTCCACATCCTGCGAATTGAACAACGCGCGGGTTTGCGCGGCCAGCTCGTCAATCGCTTCCTTGCCGGTGCCCGACACCGCCTGATAAGTCGCCACGTTGATGCGCGCGATGCCCACCGCATCCTTGATCGGCTTGAGCGCCACCAGCATCTGGATGGTCGAACAATTCGGGTTGGCGATGATGCCACGGTTCCTGTATTGCGCGATGGCGTGAGGGTTCACCTCCGGCACCACCAGCGGAATATCCTTGTCATAGCGGAAGTGCGCGGTGTTGTCGATCACCACGCAACCGGCCGCGGCGGCGAGCGGCGCGTATTTTTCCGACACGCTGCCGCCGGCGGAGAACAAGCCGATTTGGGCTTTGGCAAAATCAAAATCATCCACGTCAATAACGGTAATATCTTTACCGTTGAACCGAACGATCGAACCCGCCGAACGGCTGGATGCCAGCGGGTAAAGATTGCTCACCGGAAACTTGCGCTGCTCCAGGATGGACAGCATCACCTCGCCCACCGCGCCGGTCGCGCCCAGGATGCATACGTCGTACCGGTGCCGGGACAAAAGTTTTTCGTATTGCTTGCTCATTTGTTTCTTCTCTCTCTAAAAAAGCTGGTAGCTGGTAGCAAAACCAGCCTGGCTACCCGCCACGAGCTACAAGCTACAGGCTTTTAACAACCGCATCGCCCATCGCCGTACAGCCGACCTTCTGCATTCCGGCCTCGTAAATATCGCCGGTGCGCAACCCTTGCTGCAACACCTTGCGCACCGCCGCTTCGATGCGCTGCGCCACATCTTCGCGCGCAAAAGTGTAGCGCATCATCATCGCCACCGACAGGATGGTCGCCAGCGGGTTGGCGATGTCCGCCCCCGCGATGTCCGGCGCGGAACCGTGGCACGGCTCGTACAGGCCCTTGTTGTTCGCATCCAGCGACGCGGACGGCAACATGCCGATCGAGCCGGTCAGCATCGACGCCTCGTCGGAAAGAATGTCGCCGAAGATATTGCCGGTCAGGATCACGTCGAACTGCTTGGGCGCGCGCACCAGTTGCATCGCGGCGTTATCCACATACATATGCGACAGCTCGATCTGCGGGTATTCCTTGCCCACTTCGATGACGATTTCGCGCCAGAACATGCTGGTGTCCAGCACGTTGGCTTTGTCTACCGAACACAACTTGCTCTTCCCATCTTTACCGGTACGCTTCATCGCGATCTGAAAGCCAACATGCGCGACGCGGCGAATTTCAGACTCGCTGTACAGCATGGTATCGAAACCCTGACGCTCGCCGTTGTCCATCGTGCGGATGCCGCGCGGCTGGCCGAAATAAATATCGCCGGTCAACTCGCGCAGGATCATGATGTCCAGGCCAGACACCAGTTCCGGCTTCAGGCTGGACGCATTGACCAGCTCGGGATACACCAGCGCGGGACGCAGGTTGGCAAACAGCCCCAGCCCCTTGCGGATACGCAGCAGGCCCTGCTCCGGGCGCAGCGGGCGCGGCAATGCGTCGTATTGATACCCGCCCACCGCGCCGAGCAGCACCGCGTCGGCGGCCAGCGCCAGTTTCTCGGTCGCGGGCGGAAACGGATCGCCCGCCGCGTCATAACCCGCGCCGCCGAGATGCGCGTATTCCAGCTCAATTTTCAGGCCGTCGCCGCGCAATGCTTCCAGTACTTTCGCCGCCTGCGCGACAATCTCCGGGCCGATCCCGTCACCGGGTAAAACTGCGATTTTCATCTCAATATCCTAATAAAAATATGGTAAGCGGTAGTGGGTTTCCCACTGACAACTTATTACTTACCACTTCCTGCATCTTACAGCCACGGCTGCGCCGCTTGATACTTCGCCTCGTAATCCGCAATCTCGCCCACATGCTGCAAGGTCAGGCCGATGTCATCCAGCCCGTTCATCAGACAATGCTTGCGGAACGCCTCCACCTCGAACTGGTACACCGTGCCATCCGGCGCGGTAATGCTCTGCTGCTCCAGATCGATCTTCAGCTTGTAGCCGGCATTCGCTTCCACCGCCTTGAACAGCGCTTCGACTTGTTCGGCAACCAGACGGATCGGCAGCAGGCCGTTCTTGAAACAATTATTGAAGAAGATGTCGGCGAAACTCGGCGCGATGATGGCGCGGAAGCCATAGTCTTCCAGCGCCCAGGGCGCGTGTTCTCGCGAACTGCCGCAGCCGAAATTTTCGCGCGCCAGCAACACGGATGCCCCGCGATAGCGCGGCAGGTTCAAGATAAAATTCGGGTTCAACGAGCGCTTGCTATTGTCCATGCCCGGCTCACCCACATCCATGTAACGCCACTCATCGAACAGGTTGGGGCCGAAGCCGCTACGCTTGATGGACTTGAGAAATTGCTTGGGGATGATCGCATCGGTGTCCACATTGGCGCGATCAAGCGGCGCAACGATTCCAACCAGTGAAATAAATTTATCCATCACAGCACCTCTCTCACATCGACAAAATGTCCGGCAATCGCGGCAGCCGCCGCCATCTCCGGGCTGACCAGATGGGTGCGCCCGCCCTGCCCCTGCCGCCCCTCGAAATTGCGGTTGGATGTAGCAGCGCAACGCTCGCCCGGCGCAAGCCGGTCGTCGTTCATCGCCAGGCACATCGAGCAACCCGGATCGCGCCATTCGAAACCCGCCGCGACAAATATCTTGTCCAAGCCTTCACGCTCGGCCTGCTGTTTCACCAGGCCGGAACCGGGCACCACCATCGCCAGTTTCACGTTCGGTGCGACATGCTTGCCCTTCGCAACCGCCGCCGCAGCGCGCATATCCTCGATGCGCGCGTTGGTGCAGGAACCGATGAACACCTTGTCGATGTTGATTTCCGTGATCGGCGTATTCGCTTTCAAGCCCATATAGTGCAAGGCGCGTTCCGCCCCCTCGCGCTTGACCGCGTCGCTCATGGTCGCGGGGTCGGGTACGCGCCCATCCACCGCCACCACCATTTCCGGCGACGTGCCCCAGGTCACTTGCGGTTTGATTTGCGCGGCATCCAGCTCGACCACGGCATCGAACTGCGCGCCGTCGTCGCTGCGCAAGGTGCGCCAGTAAGCTACCGCCTGATCCCACACCTGCGCTTGCGGTGCGAACGGGCGACCCTTGAGATAGTTGATCGTCGTGTCATCCGCCGCAATCATGCCGGCGCGCGCGCCAGCTTCGATCGCCATGTTACACAGCGTCATGCGCCCTTCCATGGACAAGCCGCGTATCGCGCTACCGGCAAACTCGATCGCGTAGCCGGTGCCGCCCGCCGTGCCGATCTTGCCGATCACCGCCAGCGCGATGTCCTTGGCGGTCACACCCTTGCCCGGCGCGCCTTCCACCAACACCTGCATCGCTTTGGATTTTTTCATCAGCAGACACTGCGTCGCCATCACATGCTCGACTTCGGACGTGCCGATGCCGAACGCCAGCGCGGCAAATGCGCCGTGCGTGCTGGTATGCGAATCGCCGCACACCACCGTCATGCCCGGCAGGGTCGCGCCCTGCTCCGGCCCGATCACATGCACGATGCCCTGGCGCACATCGTTCATCTTGAATTCGTTAACGCCGTACTCGGCGCAATTGCTGTCCAGCGTCTCCACCTGCAAGCGCGCTATCGGGTCGGCGATACCCTGCGCGCGCCCGGTAGTCGGCACATTGTGGTCGGCTACCGCCAGGATCGACGCGGTGCGCCACAGCTTGCGCCCGGCCAGCTTCAGCCCCTCGAACGCCTGCGGGCTGGTCACTTCATGCACCAGATGGCGGTCGATATAAATCAGCGCGGTACCGTCGGCCTCCTGCCGCACCACGTGAGCATTCCAGAGCTTGTCGTAAAGAGTTTGCGCGCCCATATTGTTCCGCTTTTTTGAACACGTAATTATGCCACAACAGGCGTGGTTTTAGGGCACCTTACATGGGTTGATCTCTGCCCATCTTCCACACCATCAGCAGCAACCCCAGCAGCGCCATGGCCGCGCTGCACGAATACAGCACGCTGGCGCCATAGTGCTGCCAGATCGGGCCGCTGGACAGCCCGCCCAGCATGCCGCCCGCACCGTAGGTGAGGCTGCCGAACATGGCCTGGCCTTTCGATTGGTGGCGACCCTGAAAGAATTCATGCACCAGGCCGACCGAGGCGGCGTGATAGGCGCCGAAAGTGGCGGCATGCAATATCTGCGCGACAAGCAGCAACAACAGGAAATCCACGCCCCAGCCGATCAGCATGAAGCGCAGCACGGCCAAACCAAAACTAACGATCAGGATGCGCGTAAAGCCGTAGCGCCGCACCAGCCACGGCATCAGAAAAAACACGCCGATCTCGCAGATCACGCCGAGCGCCCACAGCCCGCCGACCGCGCTCTTGGCATAGCCGTGCTCGACCAGATAAATCGAGAAGAAGGTGTAGTAAGGCCCATGCGCGACGGACATCAGGAAACACGCGCCAAACAACGCCAGCACGCGCGGCTGCAACAGGATGTTGCGTATCGACTGGCTGTCGGTATGGTGCGCCAGCACTTCGGTGGGCGGAATCTGGCGCGAGAACAGCAGGATGCCCAGCTCGCAGACCAGCCCCGCCCACAGCAGCCAGGCGATGGCGATATAGTCGAAGGCGTAACCCAGCCCCACCACCGCGACGATGAACCCTATGGAACCCCATGAACGGATGCGCCCGTAATGGGCGGTATTTTTGCCGAGATAAGTGAGTGTGGTCGCCTCCACCAGCGGCATCGACGCACTCCAGAAAAAGCTCATTAGCCCCAGCACCAGCAACATCCCCCAGAAACTGGTGGTGGCAAACACGCCGAGATAGCACACCGCGCTCAGCGTCGCCGCGACCCGCACCACCAGCAACCGCTTGCCTGTCCGGTCCGCGAGCACACCCCAGATGTTCGGCGCGATCATGCGCATCACCGGCTGCACCGACATCAGGATGGCGATATCGATGGCATCGAAACCGATGGATTGGAGATACAGGCTCCAGTAGGGCGCGAACATCCCCACGAAGGCGTAATAGAAAAAATAGAAACCGGCGATGCGCCAGTGGTAGTTCTTGCGATCAGGATTCATCAAGGGAAACTCTGCATAAGCCCGCTCGCCCTGAGCCTGTCGAAGGGCGGCTCATTCGTGTTTTCCCTTGTTCTTTTTCCCGGCGCGCTTCACTTGTTCGACGGCTTTAACCTGTTTGCCGATAGCAGCCTCAAAGTCCTGCTCTGCACGACTGGGCGCTGACAATTGTTGTTGCTGGAAGATACCGAATTCCGCCTCTGCCTTGGCTTGCGCCAATTCAGCCGAAATTTTCCTGGCATGCGTCAGCACATCACGGTCAGATAAGCGCAGAAAATCGTCCAGCTTGGCAATCCATGCGCTCATCGTCATCTCACGCCGCCCCTGCGCCTGCAACTCGGCCAATTCCAGATAGACATTCACGATCCGGTTCAACGTCCCCAGCTCTTCCTCGTTGAGATAATTCTTTGCCACGCTCACGTCCGCCTTGCGCACTACTGCGCCTTTGGATGCTCCCGCCCAACTGGTCAGCCCCATGTTCGGTGCAGCCGCATCGGCACGCATGGAAATCAACTCGGCAGCCGTATGCCCATGCGCCGCCCAGTGCATCTTGTTTTGCATCGTGGCAAAAAATAGCTGAGAAGCTTCCGCAGAAGGATCGTAGTCAATGCTGGTCGCATAAATGTCCAGCACCTTTTTCCAGAACACTTTCTCCGATGAGCGGATGTCGCGGATGCGCGCCAGCAACTCATCGAAATAAACATCGTCCCCGCGCTTGAAACGCTCATCATCCAGCACAAACCCCTTGACCAGATAACTCTTGAGCTGCTCCGTCGCCCAGCGGCGGAACTGCGTGCCGCGATGCGAACGCACACGGTAACCGACTGCCAGCACCATCTCCAGCCGGTAGTGCGCAACCCGCCGCTCCACACTCCGCGCGGCTTCCGTGGCAACTATTAAGTATTCCTTAACAGTTGCCTCCGGGACCAATTCCCGCTCGGCGAACACATTGCGGATATGCTGCGCGATGGCAGGGACGCTCACCTGATACAACTCCGCGAGTTGCTTTTGCGTCATCCATACCGTGCCTTCCAACATCTTCAACTGGATGCGGGTCTGGGCATCTTCGGTTTGGTACAGCAGGAATTCGCCGCTGCTTGGCATATTTGCTCCAGGTATAGCGGCTGAATGGGATGGCTTCTTTTTGACGGTCATGCTTCGGCCTTATCGACGAGATCGCTCGTTACCCAATGCTCGGCGTGATAAAGCTTCGCCGTATCTTCCTGAAAAATGCACGGTGCCAGCTTGGGCTGATTCCCCTTGGCGACCCAGGTGAATTCAAATTATCCCAGATTGTCCATTAGGCCATAAAACGCCTGTTTTGAATGGGTTTCTAATGGAATCCATTAGAGATTTTCCTTATTTTTCAATGAGGTGTTGTTCTAATGAACAATCTGGGATTATGGTTGCTCATGGTGCTTTCTCAACACAGTTGTGGCGCTTATGTAGCCAGAAAAACCACACACACGCCCTTCGATTTACACCTTAAACGCGCTTTGTTTTCGTGGAACGCGAACTTTCGTTTCTGCCTCGGAACGGCTGATCGGCTATGATTTTATACTTCCAAAAGCCGACCCGTCGCCAAGCTCCGCTATCGACACACTGCTGCCCGTCGCTTATGCCAATTGCCGCACCCTATAAGCAGACGTTCACACTTGCTGGCCTTTTGCGTGGGGAAAGCGAGGGATGGCATACGCCGCCCCATCATTGCCGATGCCAAGGTAGATCACGCCAACATCATGGTAATTGAGGAAAACAACAGACAACCGGAATCATGCCACGAACGGATCAATGACCACCAAACCAGCGATGCGTTTGAAGTCGCCGGTGTTGCACGTCATCAGAGGCAGGTTCTCAACCAGCGCACTGGCGGCGATGATGGCGTCGGGTAGTTTGATCGTGAT
>JACREB010000149.1 GCA_016218475.1 Nitrosomonadales bacterium
CGCCATACGAGAAAGGTGTAAAGGTTTGTGGCAACGAAAAAACAGAACTTGAACGGCGACTGCAACGCTCCACTGTTTTGCATTGGTGGGATATTACAATCCATCCTGAAATGGTACTTTTGTAATTTCTCACTCCCTTAAAGGCCGGCGTGTCGCCCGCGTGTGTTTCGACCGACCTCGGGTTCGTCGACCAGAGCCACTTCACGCGGCATTTCAAAAGGTGTTGGGGGACTACACCAAGCAATTATGCGAATGCCGTGAACGGCGGTTCAAATCCGTGAAAATCCGGCGGCAAATCAGCGAAGACGCGATGCGCCGGGGGCTGGGGCGCATGGAAGCTGCGGCCAGCGAAGGCTGGTGCAAAACACACCTCATGCGCAGCGTATCCGGAGCGCTCGATACACCTTGGATACCCGACATCGACACCACCATCAAAGTGCTCTACGGCAACCAACAAGGCGCGGGAATCGGCTTCAACCCCCACAAGCCCGGGCGCCCCAGCCATGCACTCCACGCCTGCTGGGTTGGTGACCTGCACCTGGTATTGGATGTCGTGGTCAGCCCCGGCAAACAAGCCAGCTCGTCTTATGCGCAGCCGGGCTTGACCGCATTGCTCGACGGATTAGCACCCGGTCAGAATCCGGCACTCGTTCGGGGTGACTGCGGCATGGGCAACGACCCATTCATCCTCGAACTCGATGTGCGCAAGCGGAAGCTGTAATCCGGCGCGCGGGTGGAGATGCCGACCTTGATCGCATCTTCGTGGATCACGTCGCGGTAGGCTTCGGCATAGCCCGCGCTGTTATCCATGTCCCAGCCCAGCGCCTTGAACAGCGGATCGATGAAGTCGCGCCTGACTTGCGTTTCGTTGTATTGGCCGCTGCGGTACGCGTCGAGGTTGCGCTCGAAGTTTTCGACCAAGGCAAGAACGGTTGATGGGGCGGGCATGATCTGCTTGTTTTTGTGCTATTTGAGCGGATTTAAGGGGGCGGGCTGCAGGCTTAGCGGGCTTTCATGATGCTCGCGAGCAAAGGGTTTTGAGGCGTCGCAAAAGGGTTCAGCACGGTCACGCCGCGCCAGGTAAAACCGTTGTGCATATCTTCGCTGAGCAGCATCCGGCAATGATTCTCTGCGGCCACGGAAAGGATGAGCGCATCCCACATTTGCAAGTCATGGTCAACAGCAAGATCGAGTGCCGATTGGAAGGCCGTCCAGGTTGAATCCGCCACTTCAAAGCTATCCGCCCAGCCCAGGATGGCATTCCGGGCCGGGGCCGCTTTGCGTTTGGCTTTGCCGGTGAGCACCCGGTAGAGCTCGCCCAGCGTTTGAGCTGGAAGCAGCACCGATTCCAGGGGAAGTTGCTCGATCAGCACGCGCGCCATTTTGCATCTGGCTTTGTCTCCCACTCCTTCCGCGTAGGCCAGGATGTTGGTGTCCAGCGCGGCCTTCATGCTCAGTTTTCGTACAGTTCGTTACGGTTCCAGTTTCGCGCGCCCGTTGCCGCCTGTCTGTTCAGCCGTTTCAGCAGAGTCAACTTTGCGGCGCTGCGTTGCGCGTTGGCCGCTTTGGCGGGGCTGATGGTCGCCACGGGTTTGCCCCTTGAGACCACGGTGATGACTTCACCGTGCGCGACTTCCCGCAACACGCTGGAAAATTGGCGGTTGGCGTCAGACGCGGTCACTGTTTTCATGGCATTTCCTCGAAAGTAGTGTTCAGCACTACTTTAGTGTAATCCAGACATTGCGTCAATGTTGTTGTCGCCGCATCGAAGAAAGGCGGCGCATAAGAGCCAATTTCAGCAGGTTTCACACCCTGCGCCGGTCAGTATGGGTTTAGTCACTTATCAGTCAAATGATGTCAAAAAATGACAAGAATTTTGTGTTTATATATTATTATCAATGCGTTAAATAGCATCCGTAGGGTGGTGGCTATGACACGGCGTTGCGAAGCATCCGGGGCGGGAATAGCCACCTCACACCCGCTCCCGCAAACGGCTGGCTTCGCCAGTAACGTGTCGCGGGATGTGGTGGCTATGACACGGCGTTGCGAAGCATCCGGGGCGGGAATAGCCACCTCACAC
>JACREB010000150.1 GCA_016218475.1 Nitrosomonadales bacterium
CTTGATGGCGGGGCGGACGCACAGGGTGTTTAGATTGATTTGCATTCGCGCTTTATACACAAGCGCGGCCTAGATGTCCAGAAAATCAATTAACCGTTTAATCTGTTAAAAATTTGTTGGAAGGACAAATTCACCCTGGCACCATAGGCGCAAAACATTGTCGGCACACTCAAGAAGCCGTATCCTTGCCGTTCGCAACGGCAAAAGAAAGCCCAGCAGGTTTCCCTGCTGGGCTTTCGGATACAGGCTCTTTCGATTTTTAAGGATAGCTGCGAAGCCGTCTGGGCAAGCACCGGCATCCCGCTTGCGGGGACTGACACAGCGGAAAATCAGCATGGGAGATTGGTAAATCATGGATCGCTTGCAACGTATCTATAAATTGCATCAGGCTGTTTCATCGCGCCGCCATCCCGTATCCTGCCAGACATTGCAAGACGAGCTCGAATGCTCGCGCGCCACGGTCAACCGCATCATTCAGGAGATGCGTCTGTACTTCAACGCACCGATTGAATATGACCACTCACGCAACGGCTACCACTATGCGCTGACTGACGGAAAAAACTTTGAACTTCCCGGACTCTGGTTCAGCGAAACCGAACTCTACGCGCTGCTGACCACCCAGCAACTGCTCGCACACGTTCAACCCGGCCTGCTCGATACACAACTCAAACCCGTCAAAGAGCGAATCGAAAAAATCCTCGCAGCCAGGCATCTGGGCAACGAAGAAATCTCCAAGCGGGTGCGCATCCTGCGCATGACCGGACGCAATGTCGCGCTGGAATGTTTCCAGACCGTGGCGGGCGCGCTGCTGCAAAGAAACAGCCTGCACATCAGCTACCACGGACGCGGCAACGACGAAACCAGCCAGCGCGAAATCTCCCCGCAACGGCTCATCCACTACCGCGACAACTGGTATCTGGATGCTTACTGCCATACCCGCAACGCCCTGCGCAGCTTCGCCGTCGAACGCATCGTCTCTGCCAAGGCATTACCACAGCGATGCCGCGATATACCGGAAAAACAGCTTGATGCGCATTACGCGAGTTCCTACGGCATCTTCGCGGGCAAACCCAAACACACCGCCGTATTGCGCTTCACCCCCGAACGGGCGCGCTGGGTGGCGGATGAACACTGGCATCCGCAACAGCAAGGCAGCACCCTCAAAGACGGCAGCTACGAGTTGCGCATCCCCTATTCCGACCCGCGCGAACTGGTGATGGACATCCTCAAGCATGGCGCGGATGTGCAAGCGATAGCGCCAAAAAGCTTGTGCGAACTGGTTCATGAGCGTCTGGCATCGGCTTTGGCGCAATATCGCGCAATGCCGCAACCGTAGGGCGGGCTAAGCCCACCATGTCGGGCATAGCCCGACCTACATTTGGTTCCAACTCGTCAAGGTTAGAGAAGTAAGCGCTCTGCAAATTTTCGATTCATAAACAGGAAGCAATATGAACGACTCAATCACCTTGCCCGCCTATCCCGATGAAGGCCTCGCCGAACTCAGCCCGGCAGAATTGATAGACACCGTTATCGAAAATGAAGACCGCGTCCCGCGCAACGTCATCGACGAATGCGCCCGGCGCGGCGACGAAATGACAGAGCATCTGGGCATGCTGCACGATGATGATTTTCTCTGGTCACCCGAAACCGAAGACGACGTGTGGTGGTTGCGGCTTCATGCAGTGATGATCCTGGGGCTGATCCCGAGCGAGCAGGCCGGCCTGCTGCTGGTGAAGCTCATGCGCCGCATGGCGCTGGAAGATGACGAAAGTTTGCAAAGCTGGATTGCTGGCTACTGGCCAGAGCTATTCAGGAACAAACCGGACAGCGTGCTACCCGCGCTACGCCTGCTCGGCGAAGACCGCAATATGGATTGGTACATACGCGTCAATGCTTTTGATCCGGTAATCGCCGCCGCCTCGCGGCAAGGCGGTGAAGCGCTCGAACAAACGCTGGCGTGGCTTGCGGGAATTGCGGAAGATGAAGGCGAGGATTGGGAGTGCCGCCTGGGGGCTGCCGGTTTGTTGTTGTACTTCCCACGCGCCCAATACCGGCAACTTCTGGAAGCATTGGAGCCACGGCAAAGCGGTTGGGGCAGACACTTTGACATGCAAAGCATAGAGCAAGCGTATGCCGGGCAATACTATGCTCCCGAGTGGGAGCGCTTCACAGACCCATGGGAATTTTACGAACCGGAAGCCATCACCAAACGTCAGATACGCTGGCGGGAAGAAGACGAGAAGGAGAGACAGCGCAGCCTGAGCAGAAGCGCGGACAAATTGGCCAATCCCTATGTTCCGCATATCCCCCCAGAAACCTACATCCGCCCCGAACCAAAAATCGGACGCAACGACCCCTGCCCCTGTGGCAGCGGGAAAAAATACAAGCAATGTTGTCTGAAAACGGAGCAGGTTCAACCAGAGGATGAATTTCTCTGGCGCAGGATACGCCGCGCGATTGATGGATCAGCCGCAAAATTGCTCGAATTCTCCACCAGCCATTTTGGGAAGGAGGCGTTGCTGGAAGCATGGGAAGATTTCATGCCGCCTTGGGACGATGAGCAGGATCAACCATTCGCCCCCAACACGCCGCACATGCCGATATTCATGCCCTGGTTCTTTTTCGACTGGCTGCCCACCCCGGGCGACACCTCGGTGAACCGTGCGGCATTGGACGGGCGCACATTGGCGCAGGCATACCTTGTAAAAAAAGGCCGGCATCTTGATCCGCTTTACGCGCGTTACATCGAGCAATGCTGCGCAGCGCCATTCAGCTTTTATGATGTCCTATCGGTGCGCACGGGAGATGGGTTCGTCTTGCGCGACATCATGACCGGCGAGGAAACTGACGTGACCGAGCATTCCGGCTCGCACCATACGCAGATCGGGGACATCATGTTTGCCAAGCTGGCAATCATCGACCAGGTGGCGATGCTGGAAGCCTGCGCGCCCGTGATGTTTCCGCCGATTGAAAAGAGTGCCATCCTTGATTTGCGCAAGAAAATAATACGCCGCAACCCGTCGCTCGCGCCGGAACTGCTCAAGGAATTCACCTATGAAATGCTGGACATCTACCACGACATCACCGACCGCCTGCTCAACCCCTCCATGCCGCAACTGCAAAACACCGATGGCGACCCGCTGGTTTTCAACAAACTGATCTATGGCCTCGACTGCTCCCCGCGCGAGGCGCTCGATATTCTCAAACAACTGAATCTGACCGAAGACGACGAGAGCATACTCACCGGCGCAGAATTCGATCCCGCCGGCGCACTGCGCAAGATCGAATTCACCTGGGAAAAACCCGGCAACAAGAAACACAAAGACTGGGACAACACCATCCTCGGCCATCTCCGCATCGAAGGCGCAACGCTCACCGCCGAGGTCAACTCCGAAAACCGCTCACAAAAATTCAAGGCGCTCATGGAAGAACTGCTTCCCGGCAAGGCGCGCTACAAAACCACCGTGATCCAATCACCGCAAGCCATGCTCGCGCGGGCGGAAGAAGAAGGCGAGACCGCGCGCTCAAGACAGATGCAAAAGGAGCAGGAAGAACTGAACAGCCGCCCGGAAGTCCAGGCACAACTAGCAGAATTTTTGCGCCAGCACTACCGCAAATGGCCTGAAGAAAAACTACCCGCCCTGAACGGCAAAACCCCACTGCAAGCCATCAAGACCAGAGACGGAAAAGAAATGGTCGAAGCACTGCTCATGGAATTCGAACGGAGAGGCAAACACACCACACCGCCACTCGACCCGGCCATCATCGCCGAATTGCGGGAGAGGCTGGGGTTGCCACGGGAACAAGCGGATTGATTTCCTGGTAGAAAAGCCTAGAATGACCAAATCGAACGATTCGTTCATTTTGTGCGACTGGAGATAAACATGAAAACCGCAACCGCAACGGAAGTAAAAACCAAATTTGGGGAGTATCTGGACATCGCCCAGAAAGAACCGGTACTGATTGAAAAATCCGGGCGCAATGTCGCCGTAATGGTATCCATGGAGGAATACAAGCTATTGCAAGCACTGGAGGATAGATATTGGGGCGAGCGAGCCCTGAAGGCCAGAAAGCGCGGCATGGTTGGCCATGACGAGGCCATGAAGACCATCATGGGGCGGCTGAATGCGGAAACTTGAACCCAGCCGTGATGCCTTGTATTTCCTCATGGCGTTGCCGGGCAAGCAGTTCAAACAAATAGTCGGCACCGTGTTCGGTTTGCTGAAAAACCCGGAACCCCACGACTCCATCCAGCTATCCGGTTACTCCTGCCGCCGTGTGGATGTGGGGGAATACCGCGTGGTGTACGAAGCGAACGACGATACCGTGGAAATTATCGTAATCGGAAAGCGCAACGATGATGAGGTGTCACTAGTATAACAACACATAAATAACGAAACATGCATTATACTGTCGTACGCCCACCCCATGACGAGGAGCCAGCCATGCGACAGACCGAACTGCATCTTACCGACGAGGATCGAGAATTGATCGAATCATATCGTGCCA
>JACREB010000151.1 GCA_016218475.1 Nitrosomonadales bacterium
GTGTAGCCATTCTCCACAAGCGGGCCGCAACGCCGCAATGCGCCCGCGGGCAAGCGGCCCTCCGGGTTGGGGTTGGGCGCGGCGTCTGCGGCGTTGCACCGCTTGCCAATGGAACGACCATTGGCTGCGCGCTGCGCCTTGCATCCATCCGCGCCCAGCCCCAACGCGGGGTATGAAACCTACTGAAATAGGCTCTAATGGCATGGTTTATCTCCGTGCTCGATGCTGCTGTAATAGTGCAATCAAATTCTGCGCCAACTGCGCTTGCAGTTCGTTGATCGGCACGTTGATGCCGCGCTCGCAGCATTGGGTGACGCGCAGTCCGGCATAGCCGCACGGGTTGATATTGGCGAACGGGGTCAAATCCATGTCCACGTTCAATGCGAGACCGTGATAACAGCAGCCGTGCTTGATCTTCAGCCCGAGCGATGCGATTTTTGCATCAGCCACATATACGCCCGGCGCATCCTTGCGCCCCTGCGCGACCACGCCGAATTCGCCGAGCAAGTCGATCACCGCCTGCTCCATCAAGCGCACCAGTTCGCGCACATTGATTTTCCAGCGGCGCATGTCGAGCAGCAGGTAAGCGATTATCTGGCCGGGGCCGTGGTAGGTGATCTGCCCGCCGCGATCAATTTTGACTACCGGAATATTCGTGCTGTGCAGCAGATGTTCCGGTTTCCCGGCTAAGCCTTGCGTGTAAGTGGGCGGGTGTTGCACTAGCCAGATTTCGTCGCGGGTATCGGGTATGCGCCCGACAGTGAATTGTTTCATTGCTTGCCAAGTAGGTGCATATTCAACCAGCCCCAGGCTTTTGATTAAGGGGTTACGTTCCACTCTCCACTTTCCTTCACAGCACCATCACGATCAGCGGATGGTCGCACAAATCCTGATACAGCGCGTCGAGCTGTTCGCACGACGTGGCGCGCACGGTGCAGGTCAGGCTGACATAGCGGGCGTTCTTGCTGGCGCGCATTTCCATACCGGACGCGACATAGCCGGGGTCGTGCTTGTTGACTACCTCCAGCACGGCTTTTACGAACCCCTCCTGCTGCAAACCGAATATCTTCAGCGGAAATTCGCAGGGGTATTCGATCAGGCTGGCGGTTAATTTTTCATTTGCGGACACTGCCACTCCCTAGCCCTCCCCCGGAGGGAGAGGGGATTGTTGGCGCATCACGTCGCGCTTGAAATCCTGATACAGCGCGTGCAACCGTGCAAACATCGCGCCCGGCTTGCCGTCGCCGATCGGTTTGCCGTCGAGCTGGGTGATCGGCAGCACTTCCTTGGTGCTTGAGGTGAGCAGCAACTCGTCGGCGGCGAACACCTCCGAAACGGCGACCTTACGCACTTGATGCGGGATGCCGTTGGCGGCGGCGATTTCCAGTATCACGTCGTAGGTGATGCCGGGCAGCATTAAATTATCTTTGGGCGGCGCGAGCAGCTTGCCGTTTCTTACCACGAAGATGTTGCTGGCCGCGCCCTCAGTCAAGAATGCGTCACCGGACATGGATTCCGGGCGGATCAGGATGGTCTCGGTGCAGCCCGCTTCGACCGCCATCTGGCGCAGCAGCACGTTGGGCAGCAGCGCGATGGACTTGATGTCGCAGCGCAGCCAGCGGTTGTCCGGCGCGGTGATGCACGCGATGCCGTTTTGCAACAGTTCGGCGGGCGGGGTGAGCAACGGGCTGCTCATCATGAACACGGTGGGTGTGACGGGCGGATTGGGGAAGGCATGATCGCGTTTGGCCGCGCCGCGCGTGATGTGCAGGTATAAATACTGGTCCTGCGCCGCGTTGCGCGCAACGAGTTCGTTGACGATGGTTGTCCACTCGCCATCGCCGTGCGGGTTGGCGAGCTTGATGCCGTCCAGGCTGTGTTGCAGGCGCCGCAGGTGTTCGGGCAGGCGGAATGCCCTGCGCGAGTACACCGGGATCACCTCGTACACGCCGTCGCCGAATATGAAGCCGCGATCCAGCACGGAAATTTTCGCGTCTTCGATGGGCATGTATTGCCCGTTCAGATAAATCGTCATGCTGTATTCCTTTATCTTAAAACTGCAATCGCCCGCAGATTACACAGATTAGCGCAGATTAAACAACATGCCGGAAGCACGCTGGCGCCAACGAATCGTGTGTCAATGGTTTCTGTGCCCCGCACTGGTAATCTGTTTAATCTGCGTAATCTGCGGAGTGAACCGCTTTTTATGGTTATTGAAAAATAAGGCGGATGCTATCCCAGCCGCGCGAGAACACATTCGCCAGCGGCGCGTTATCCAGGGCGAACAAGGGAAATTCAGCATAGTGTTTTCCGGACAGCGTCAGTTTGAGAACGCCTAACGGTTGCCCGGAAATAATCGGCGCGATGATGGGCTGATGCGTTTCCATTGTCGCCTTGAGTTGTTCGAGTTTTCCCTTCGGGATGGTCAGGAATAAATCCTGCCGGAATCCGACTTTAATATGGCTTGTGGTGCCTTTCCAGACGCGCACTTTGGTGACGGGCTGGTCTTTTTGGTACAAGCGCACCGCGTCGAAATGCTGGAAACCGAAATTCAGCAGCTTCTGGCTTTCGGTGGCGCGCAGGTTTTCTGAATTCGCGCCAAGCAATACCGCAAACAGGCGGCGTTTATCGCGCGTGGCCGATGCGACCAGGCAGAATCCGGCGGTTTCGGTGTGGCCTGTTTTCAGGCCGTCCGCGTAGGGGTCGATCCACAGCAGGCGGTTGCGGTTGGACTGGGTGATATTGTTGAAAGTATATTCGCGCAGGCCGAACAGCGGGTAGTGTTGCGGGTAGTCCCGCACGATGGCCGCAGCCAGCAAAGCCAGATCGGACGCACTGCTGTAGTGTTGCGCATCGGGCAGGCCGGTCGAGTTGACGAAACGGGTGTTGGCCATGCCGAGGCGCTTTGCCTCCCTGTTCATCAAATCGACGAAGCCGGATTCGCTGCCGGCAATGTTGAGCGCCAGCGTGATGGCCGCATCGTTGCCGGATTGCACGATCAGCCCGCGCAACAGTTCTTCTACGGCCACGGTTTGCTCCGCCTTGAGCAACATGCGCGATTCGCCGCCGGTAATGCGCGCTGCGACATGCGGGACTGTCAGGTTTTGTTTCAGTGAAAGCGTGCCGTGTTCGATCGCGTCAAAAGCCAGGTAAGCGGTCATCAGCTTGGTCAGCGAAGCGGGCTCCATGCGCGCATCGCCATTCTGGCTCACCAGAATCTGGCTGCTGGTGAAGTCGTATAGCAGGTATGACCTGGCTGCCAGAATCGGCGCGACCGGTAATTGTGGCGGCAGCGCAAATACAGTCACGGGCGGCAGGAAGCCGATTAACAAAAGAATAAATTTCATGGGCTGAAAGCGGTTGCGGTAGGCAATTATAGTCTTTGCTCCGCAAGTGGCGGTAGCAGGGGTTTATCCGGAACGCGAAGGCGGCTTGGCGAGCTTGCGTTGAAGCGTGCGGCGGTGCATTTTGAGTGCGCGCGCGGTGGCGGAGATATTGTCGTCATGTTCGTGCAACACGCGCTGGATGTGCTCCCATTCCAGGTCTTCGATTTGCGTCGGTTGCGCCTTGATCGGCGTGTCGCTGTTGGCGATATGCCCGAACGCCGCGACGATTTCATCCGCGTTGGCGGGCTTCGCGAGATATTGCGTCGCGCCCAGCTTGATCGCTTCGACGGCGGTGGCGATGCTGGCATAACCGGTCAGCACCACGATGAGCGTATTCGGGTCGAGCCGGTGCAAAACATTGACCAGGGCCAACCCCGGCGCGCCGCCCATTTTCAGATCCACTACCGCAAACTCCGGCGGATTGGCCTCCGCCATCGGGATCGCTTCCTCGACGCTATGCGCCACGGATACACATAATCCGCGTTTTTCCAGTGCGTGTTTCAGCACGCTGCAGAAGGTGATGTCGTCATCCACCAGCAATAGCGAGGCGGATTCTTCTTGTGGTTCGGTCATGCGCCTGCCCCCGCTACGGGAATGATGATTTTTGTCGTCGCGCCGCCCCCGTCGCGGTTGAACAGGCGCACCGAGCCGCCCATGCGTTCGAGCGTGGCATTGGCCAGAAAAAGGCCAAGCCCGTGCCCCTCCGATTTGGTGGTGAAAAATGCCGAACCGGCCTTGAGTTCCGCTTCCTCGCTCAAACCTTTTCCGTGATCGTGGATTTCCAGCGTGAAATTATCGGCATCCCAGTGCGTGTGAATTTCGATGGGTTGCGGTGCCGCGTCCGCCGCGTTGTTGAGCAGGTTCATCAGCGCGGCACGCAGCGTGTCGTCCACGCTGACGGGCGGCGCTGGCCGCGCGCCGTCGCCGCGATATCGGTATTGCGCGGTGGGGCGCAGCAACTGCCATTCATCCAGCACTTCCGCCATCAGGCGATCGGCCGGTTGCAGCGAGGCTGCCCTGGCGGCCTGCGCATCGGCCAGTATTTTGTCGAGGATGCGCTTGCAACCGCGCACCTGTTCGTTGAGGATGCCCAGGGCATCGCGCCAACCGGGCCGCGCCGAGATGTCGTTTTGCAATTCGCCGATCACCACCGCCATGGTGGACAGCGGCGTGCCCAGTTCATGCGCGGCACCGGCGGCCTGTGTGCCGAGAGCCACGATCCGCTCGTTGCGTAAAATTTCCTCGCGCACGCGGGCCAGCGTCTCGTCGCGGCTGCGCACCGCCTGCGCCATTTTTACAACGAAATAGGCCACCACCACCGTGCTGAAGACAAAGCCGAGCCACATGCCCACCACATGCGCGTTGAACGCGCTGTCGCCATCATGCTGGTGGTTGTGCGGCAGCGGGATGTAATAAAACATCAACACGCTGTAGCAGGCGGCGGTCAGTGCCGCCATGCCCCAGGTATAGCGCCCCGGCAGCGTTGCGGCGGCGATCACCAGCGGCAGCAGGTAAAGCGAGACGAAAGGATTGGTCGAGCCGCCGCTGTAATAGAGCAATATGCTGAGCGCCAGCACATCGACGCACAACTGGCCGAACAGCTCCCGGTTCGGAGCCGGCCTGCCGCTGCGCAGGCGCAGCCAGGAAAACAAATTGACCGCGGCGAGCGCGGCGATGGTCAGCAGCATCGGCTGCCAGTCCAGCTCAAGCTCCAGAATCTTCCAGACCGCCGCGAGCGTCAGGATCTGCGCCGTGACGGCCATGGTGCGCAATGCGACAAGGCGGCGCAACTGGCTGTGGCCGGGGAGGGAAGAAAGTATCGTGTTGTCCATGCGGTTATTGTAAGCGGAGAGAGGGGTGCCGGGGGGTGCGGCATTTTGTCGCATTTCTTGCCAAGCCATTTTTAGCAGATAATCCGTGCTTCCATGTTTACTTTTTTTACGGGAATGAATTGCCATGATTAAATTTTATCGGTTCGGCGGGTTGCTGGCAGCCTTGTTGCTGGGCGCCGGCGCTTATGCGGGTGGTGTTCAGGTTGACGGTGCGTGGACGATAGCCACCGCACCGGGGCGCGATTCCGCGAGCGTATTTATGTTCATCACCAGCAAACAGGATGCGACCCTGGTTGGCGCATCCAGCCCTGTTGCCAAGTCCGTGGAATTGCGCACCATGTTGCATAAAGGCGGAATGATGAAAACGATTACTGTTGAAAAAGTTGTATTGCCGGCAAACAAGCGTGTGGACATGACCAGCATACATGACTATCACTTGACGTTGACGGGATTGAAGGCTCCACTGAAAGCAGGTGCAACCGTGCCGCTGACGCTCAATATCGAAATGGCCGACAAGCAAAACGTCAAGATTGACGTAAAAGCGGAAGTCAGGCCACTGAAAAACGCGGCTCAATAATGACTCAAATGGTCTGATGAAACAGGCTTCCGTTCGCATTATCATCATTGCCAACATGTGCGGGTTCCCTTAAACCCAGTAAGCATTTACTTTCCATCAGTGACAGGCGGCACATGCCGCCTGTTTCTTTTCTGGTGTAGAATCCGCAGAAATTTTGCGAGCTTTCGCCCTGACGGCGAAAACGAGCCTCGTCGAAAGGCGAGGCGAAGTTTCGAGGAACGGCCAATGCCTGCTTACCCCACTTTGCGAGGAAAACCCATGTCCCTTACACCTTCGGCAGCCGAGAAGAAAGCACGCACGCTTTCCGAGGCAATGCCTTACATCCAGCGTTTTTTCGACAAAACCATTGTCGTCAAATATGGCGGCAACGCGATGACCGACCACGCGTTGCAGGAGAGTTTCGCCCGCGATGTGGTGCTGCTGAAGCTGGTCGGGATGAACCCTGTGGTGGTGCATGGCGGCGGGCCGCAGATCAACGAGATGCTCAAGCGCGTCGGCAAGCAAGGCGAGTTCGTGCAGGGTATGCGCGTCACCGACGAAGAGACCATGGACGTGGTCGAGATGGTGCTCGGCAAGGTCAACAAGGATATCGTCAACCTGATCAACCGGCATGGCGGCAAGGCCGTCGGGCTGACCGGGCAGGACGGCGCATTCATCCGCGCCGAGAAATTGCTGCTGGAAAGCAACGACGAGTCCGGCAAGATGCTGGACATCGGGCTGGTCGGCGAGATAGTCAAAATCGACCCTGCCATCATTTCATTTCTCGACTCCGGAGATTTCATCCCGGTAATTGCGCCGATCGGCGTGGGACCGGACGGCGAGACGCTGAACATCAACGCCGATGTGGTGTCCGGCAAGCTCGCAGAAGTGCTGGGCGCAGAAAAGCTGGTGCTGCTCACCAACACGCCGGGGGTATTGGACAAGGACGGCAATCTTCTGACCGGGCTTACGCCGAAGAAAATCGAAGGGTTGGTTGCCGAAGGCACGTTGTCTGGCGGAATGCTGCCCAAGATCGCCTCCGCGCTGGACGCGGCGCGCGGCGGCGTGCGCTCGGTGCACATCATCGACGGCCGGGTGCAGCATGCGCTATTGCTGGAAATCCTGACTGACGAGGGTGTGGGCACTTTAATTAAAAGCAAATAATCTTACTGTGTCACAAAGCGATCAAGGGATGCAGTGCAAGGCAAAATCGGGCGAAAAAGCGGAGTTTACATGTAGTAAATGAGCATTTTGAGCCTGATTTTAACGCCGCAATGCGCCCTTCAGCGCTTTGTGGCACAGTAA
>JACREB010000153.1 GCA_016218475.1 Nitrosomonadales bacterium
CGCCGCAGACGCCGCGCCCAGCCCCAACCCGGAGGGCCGTTTGCCTGCGGGCGCATTGCGGCGTTGCGGCCTGCTTGTGGAGAATGGCTACACGGCGCAGCCCGCGCCTCGCACTGCATCCCGCAGGCAAACGGCGCGGGGTATGAAACCTACTGAAATAGGCTCTAAGCCGGACGAGCCGGAGCCAAAAATGGAAAGCTGTCTTCCCGTAGGCTGGGCAAAGCCCAGCCTACGCATCAGTATTTCCTTAAACCGTCTCCGCCCGCAGGTCGTGCTCGTCAGAATCGATAATCTTCACTTCAACAAAATCGCCCACGCTTAACCGCCGACCGTCTTCGATGTACACCAGACCATCGACTTCCGGCGCATCTGCGCTACTGCGCGCAATTGCGCCCTCCTCATCCACCTCGTCTACCAGCACGGTCATGGTCTTGCCGATCTTGCGCTCGAGGCGTTCCTCGCTGATCTCCTCCTGAAGCAGCATCAGCCGCGCGAGGCGTTCCTGCTGTTCTTCGGGCGCGATGTGACCGGGCAATTCGTTGGCCGCAGCGCCCTCCACCGGCGAATAGGCGAACGCGCCGACGCGATCCAGTTGCGCTTCCTCGATAAAATCCAGCAGCTCCTCGAATTCCTCTTCAGTCTCGCCGGGGAAGCCGACGATGAAGGTGCTGCGCAGTGTCAGCTCCGGGCAAATCTCGCGCCATTGCCTGATGCGCGCCAGCACATTCTCGCTGCTGCCGGGGCGCTTCATCAGCTCGAGGATACGCCGGCTGGCGTGCTGGAACGGCACATCGAGATAAGGCAGGATGATGCCCTGCGCCATCAGCGGGATCACTTCGTCCACATGCGGATAGGGATACACGTAATGCAGCCGCACCCAGGCATTTTTTTCGCCCGGTTTGGCAAGCCCGCCCATTGCCGCCGCCAGCTCGGTCATGCGCGTCTTGAGCGGCCTGCCGCCCCAGAAACCGGTGCGGTATTTCAAGTCCACCCCATAAGCGGAAGTATCCTGCGAGATCACCAGCAACTCCTTCACGCCCGCATCGACCAGATTCTGCGCCTCCTGCATCACATCGCCGACCGGGCGGCTGACCAGGTCGCCGCGCAGGCCGGGGATGATGCAGAAGGTGCAACGGTGGTTGCAGCCCTCTGAAATTTTCACGTAGGCGTAATGTTTCGGCGTCAGGCGGATGCCCTGCGCGGGCGCCAGGCCGGAATATGGATCGTGCGGCTTGGGCAAGTGTTGATGCACCACCGCCATCACCTCGTCGGCGGCATGAGGCCCGGTCACCGCGAGCACCTTGGGATGCGCCTGCCGCACCACATCGCCTTTCGCACCGAGACAGCCGGTGACAATCACCTTGCCGTTTTCGGTTAACGCCTCACCGATCGCATCCAGCGATTCCTCCACCGCGCTGTCGATGAAGCCGCAGGTATTCACCACCACCAGATCGGCATCCTGACAACTGCCGGAAATCAGGTAGCCCTCGGCGCGCAAGCGGGTGAGGATGTGTTCCGAATCCACGGTCGCCTTCGGGCAACCGAGCGAGACGAAACCGACTTTCGGAGCTTTATCTTTTGTTTTCATGAAATTCATTTGACTTTGAGTATTGGCCGCACAGCACGACCGATAGCAGCGAGATCGTCAGCAAAGCATGCGTTTGAACCCAAATAGTTCATTGGCAACAAACTGCGTCATTCCCTGTCACCCTCGCGAAAGCGGGGGAAAGCGGGAATCCAGCTAAACAAACGCGCCGCGAAGCGGACAAAACCATGTTTTTGGCTCGCTACGCGAGGATTATTCAATCAACTGGATTCCCGCTTTCGCGGGAATGACGGGCAATGGATTGTTTGGGTTGAATGGTGGCTATTTTAACGGTTTCGCATATTGGAAATGGCAAAATATTTCAAGTGCGCGGTGTTGCATTCAGTCCTTCGCATCATAAAAACGAACCGAATTGCGCCCGCCCTCTTTGGCCTGGTACATCGCCATATCGGCCCACTTGATGATGTCTTCCGGGCTGGCGTCATGGTTGATGAACAGCACCACGCCGATACTCGCCGCGCAATGATGCTCGACGGTCGATTCATCTCCGCCTTCGTGCTTGAATTTAAGTGAATAGGGTTCGGCCAAAGCGGCGCGGATTTTCTCGGCGACCAGGCCGGCCTGTGTGGCGGACTCGCCCTTATCCGCATCCAGTTCGCCGAGCATCACAACGAACTCATCGCCGCCAAAACGCGCGACGGTATCCGTTTCGCGCACACAATCCACCAGGCGATAGGCCACTGTCACCAGCAGCAGATCGCCCACACCATGCCCGTATGTATCATTGAGCGGCTTGAAGTTGTCCAGATCGAGGAACATCAGCGCGCCATAATGGCCGCTACGCTTGCTGGCAGCCATCGTTTGCTCCAGCCGGTCATTCAGCAGGCGGCGGTTGGGAAGCTGGGTCAACGTGTCATAGAAAGCCAGGTTGCTGATTTGCTCTTCGGCCTGTTTGCGTTCGGTGATGTCCTGCATGATGGCGACAAAATGCCGGATCGTTCCATCCCCGTCGACCTCCGGTGCGATGATGAGCGCCTCGTCATAGATGGAGCCATCCTTGCGCCGGTTGACGATTTCGCCGTGCCATGTCTGGCCGGACAGGATGGTTTCCCACATGCTCCGGTAGAACGCCGCATCCTGCTTGCCGGACTTCACCAACTCGCCCGGCTTGCGCCCCAGCGCTTCCTCCAGCGAAAATCCGGTCAGTCGCGTAAAGGCCGGATTGACCCACTGGATATGCGCGTGGATGTCGGTGATGACGATCCCGTTGGCGACCGAATTCATGGCCACCTCGAACAGCCGCAAGCGCGATTCGAGCGCTTCGCGCACCAGCGCATTGCGCACCGCGCGGCCCAGCGCATCGTGCTCGAATTTTCCCTTGACCAGATAATCCTGGGCGCCCGCTTGCAGGGCGGCGACGGCCAGAGCGCTGTCGTCGTGCCCCGTCAGCACCACGATGGGCACGCCGGGCAAGGCGGCGCGCATCGCCCGCACAGTATCGAGTCCCGCCGAATCGGGAAGCGACAGGTCGAGCAGCACGACATCGGGCTTGTTGCTCCTTGCTGCGGCTATGCCATCGGCCAGTGTTTTCGCCCATATCGCAGGCTCCTTGTTGCCACCGATGCCAAGTTCGGCCAAGTGTACATACGCCTGAATCAATCCGAAATCGCCGGGATCGTCCTCCACCGCCAGAATCGATACAGCTTGCTGAAAAATTTCACCCATAATTTTCCTCGATTTTTTTGCTCACATAACCTGCCACGTCAATTCCTGTATTCTCGTAGGTTGTGTACGCTACGCTTTGCCCAACCTACGTACCTTTGCCGCTCACATGACCCATCAAACACCACACTGGGCAAGCACAATGGATAAATCGTCACGCGCGATGCCGCCTCCAAGATGAGTCTCAAGCGCGGAAAGAATGTCGTCAAACAGCTCATCCGGCGGCGATGTCTGGAGCAGGGATTCAAATCGCGCTTCGCCGAACGGTTCGCCGGAAGCATTCTCCGCCTCGGTCAGGCCATCCGAGCAGAGCAGCAGCGCTCCGGGCTGCGCATGAAAAATCTCGGTGGTGGCTTCGAAGGCATCGGCATCCACCACGCCCAGGGGAAGATGCCGCGAGCGGAACTTATGCAGCCCGCCATTCTTCTGCACATGAAAAGCGGTGGGAATACCGCCGTTCCATATTTCGATGGAAGAGCCGTCGCGGGCGATATGCGTCACCGCCGCCGCGATGAAGCGCCCGGTCACGGCAAGTTCCCGCATGGTCCGGTTTATTTCCGCGACAATATCGCAGGTCTGAAGCCCTTTTTTCACCATCGTTTGAAATATCCTGAAAATGGGCAGCAGAAACAACGCCGCCTGCAGGCCGTGGCCGGTGACATCCGCCAGCATGACACGCAAATCGCCATTGTTATCCCGTGCGGCAGCGATGAAATCTCCACCGAATTGCTGTGTAGGGCGCTGGAAGTAGCGGACTTGCGGATCGCGCAACCCGTCCGAGCGCATGATATGACCCATGATGTCGCTGGCGACCAGCATGTCATCCATTTCGCTTTCATGCAGCGCCAGCAACTCCCGGTTCTTGCGTTCCAGCTCCTGCTCAAGCGCGCCGCGCACCAGCGCATGGCGCACCGCGCGACCCAGCGCGTTGTGCTCGAATTGTCCCTTGACCAGATAATCCTGT
Organism: Nitrosomonadales bacterium; assembly: GCA_016218475.1. Taxonomy (GTDB): domain Bacteria; phylum Pseudomonadota; class Gammaproteobacteria; order Burkholderiales; family Gallionellaceae; genus Gallionella. Next base: position 4,233 of record JACREB010000153.1, read on the forward strand.
GCGCCAACCTCCAGGGCGGCTGCGTCGAGCGCGCTGTCGTCATGGCCTGTCAGTATCACGATAGGCACATCATGCAAGGCGGCGCGCATCGCACGCACCGTATCCAGCCCCGCAGAATCGGGGAGCGACAGGTCGAGCAGCACGACGTCCGGCTTGTTGCCCCGTGCTGCGGCTATCCCCTCGGCCAGCGTTTTCGCCCAGACCACCGGCCCCTCGCCGCCGCCATGCACAAGGCCTGACAACCGCACATGCGCACGGATCAACCCGAAATCACCGGGATCGTCTTCGATCACCAGAATCGAAATGGATTGTTGAAAAGATTCACTCATGCGTTTTTCTCCCTAATCTTACTGTGTCACATAGCGCTGAAGGGCGCATTGCGGCGTTAAAATCGGGCTCAAAATGCTCATTTACGCTATGTAAACTCCGCTTTTTGCGAGTTGGGCGGCAACGGCAAGCCGCCCATCCCTGCTTGACCCGCTTCAC
>JACREB010000152.1 GCA_016218475.1 Nitrosomonadales bacterium
CCGCGCCTCGGCGCGGGCGAGGATTGAAACTAATTATGCCTGTCCGTGGGATGGTACGATTTTGGTAGCGCCCGCGCCTCGGCGCGGGCGAGGATTGAAACAGCAAGTCGATTGGGAACGGATACAAAGCAAAAGGATGCCTCAACTGCTGCCTTGTGGCACACTAACGCCCGTTACCTCACATCGGCAGCCTTAAATCTTGCAACCATACGAACTGTTCATCGGACTGCGCTATACCCGCGCCAAGCGCCGCAACCACTTCATTTCCTTCATCTCGCTGATCTCCATGCTGGGCATGGCGTTGGGCGTGATGGCGCTGATCGTGGTGCTGTCGGTGATGAACGGCTTCCAGAAGGAAATCCGCGCGCGAATGCTGGGCGCTTCGCCGCATCTGGAGGTGGTCGCAGACGGCGGGAGAATGCATGACTGGCAAGGTATTCTGGGCAAGGTTGCGCAGCACCCGCAAGTATCCGCTGCCGCGCCGTATATTGCCGGACAAGGCATGTTGTCGTTCGGGCAAAGCGTGCAGGGAGTGATGGTGCGCGGCATCGATCCGGCGCAGGAAACCGCCATTACCGAACTTTCCGGCAAGGTGAAAGCGGGTGCGTTAAGCGATCTGCGCGGCGGGGAATTCACCATCGTGATCGGCTCAGACCTGGCACGCACGCTCGGCGTCAAGCTCAAGGACAAGATCATGCTGATCGCCCCGCAGGGGCAAATCACTCCGGCAGGCATGATGCCGCGCCTCAAGCAATTCCGTGTGGCGGGCATCTTTGAAATAGGCATGGCTCCCTACGACAACAGCCTCGCGCTGATCCACCTCGGTGACGCGCAGAAGCTGTTCCAGCTCGGCGATGAGGTAACCGGCATCAGCGCCAAGCTGCGCGACATCGACCTCGCCCCGCGTGTGGCGCGCGAGCTGCAAGGCCAATTGCCGCCCGAGTTGTACGCCAACGACTGGACGCACCAGAACAGCAACTATTTTCGCGCGGTGCAGATGGAAAAGAAAATGATGTTCATCATCCTGTCGCTGATTGTCGCGGTGGCCGCGTTCAACATCGTTTCCACGCTGGTGATGGCGGTCACCGACAAGCAGGCCGACATCGCCATTCTGCGCACCCTCGGCGCTTCGCCTTCCAGCATCATGAAAATATTCATCGTGCAGGGCGTGGTGATCGGCCTGATCGGCACGCTGCTCGGCAGTGTCGGCGGCATTGTGCTGGCGCTCAATCTGGATGTGGTTGTGCCGTTCATCGAGCGCTTGCTCGGCGTGCAATTTCTCGCCAAGGATGTGTATTACATCAGCGAACTGCCGTCCGATTTGCGTTACCATGAAGTGGCGCTGGTGACCGGCATATCCTTCGTGATCAGCCTGCTGGCGACGCTCTATCCGAGCTACCGCGCGTCGAAGACACAACCGGCGGAGGCGTTGCGCTATGAGTAACCAGAGGACAGAGGACGGAGGACGGAAGACAGAAGAAGCAGTGATTTCCTGTCGCGACCTGCGCAAGACATTCACCATCGGCAAGGAGGACGTGCCGGTGCTCAGGGGCGTCAACCTCGATGTGCGGCGCGGCGAGCGCGTCGCCATCGTCGGTGTATCCGGCTCCGGCAAGAGCACGCTGCTGCATCTGCTCGGCGGGCTGGATAGCGCCAGCGGCGGCAGCGTGCAGATACTCGGACAGGAAGTGCAGAAGATGAACGAGGCGCAGCGCGGCGAATTGCGCAACCGCGCGCTCGGCTTCGTGTACCAGTTCCACCATCTGCTGCCGGAATTTACCGCGCTGGAGAACGTCGCGATGCCGCTGTTTATTCGCGGCATGAAAAACGCAGAGGCCAAACCGCGTGCCGCCGCGATGCTGGAACAGGTAGGGCTGGCGCAACGCATCCGGCATTTGCCATCGGAACTTTCCGGCGGCGAACGCCAGCGCGTTGCCGTGGCGCGTGCGCTGGTGACGGAGCCGGCTTGTGTGCTGGCAGACGAACCCACCGGCAATTTGGACAGCGGCAGTGCGCAATCTCTGTTTGAACTTATACAGCAACTCAACGCAAAATTCAGCACCAGCTTCATCGTCGTCACCCACGATATGGAACTGGCAGGGCGGATGCAACGATGTTTACGGCTGGTGGATGGGGTGCTGTTAAATGGGTAAGCTATTCGGGGAAATGTAGGTCGGGCTGCGCCCGACATGGTGGGCACACCCCACCCCACCCCACCCCACCCCACCCTACGGTTGCTGCATCCCTTGATCACTTTGTGACACAGTAAGACTAAACGCCATAACCCATGCCAACGCGAATCGGGTAAGATATGCAAACAGTGTCATGAAAAATCAAATTAACACGTAAAAGGAGAATAAAATGTCATTAGTGATCGATACGCTACGCACCTCAGCGATTGCCGAGGAGTTGGGCGATGCCGAACTTGAGATTATCGCGGGATTATTCAAGGTTCAGAGCTATAAACCGGGCGAGATAATTGTCCAGCCCGGCGATCATCAGCCAGACCATCTTTATATTCTTGCGCAAGGCGAGATACAGGTGAAAATTCAAAGCAGCGAGGGAGAAGCCTCTATTTATGTGCTTAAACCGGGTGATTTGGCAGGCATCATTACATTTGTGGGCGGCGCAGCTTCGCAGCACAGCGCAACGCTTTTAGCGAAAGGCGAGGCCAAGGTATTGAGTTTGCCGAGAGCCAAGTTCGAGACGCTGATTGACTCACATCCGATGATTGAGTACAAGGTAATGCGCGGTATCGTCCGCTATGTGCATGGCATCGTGCGTAGCATGAACGCCAAATCGGCGGAGTTGAGCAATTACATCTACCGCACCAGCGGCGGCTACTGATTCTGTTTCAAAAGCCAAATAACACGTCAGGGCGCGCGATTAACCAGCCACTTACCCATCGTTTTTTGATGGGTTAGTGGAATGGCTATGCAACGCTATCGCGCCCCTGCATGATTTGCAAATAGAATTACGCGCTTAACAGCTCGATAATGCCGCGAATTTCATGATGCAATTCGGCAACATTCACTCCTGATGCGGGCACAGCAGCTCGAATCTCGGCCTCGCCGGAATTACCCAGCCGGTTGCGCGCACCGCTGATGGTAAAACCCTGTTCATACAACAACTCGCGGATACGCCGGATCAACAGCACTTCATGGTGCTGATAGTAGCGGCGGTTGCCGCTGCGCTTGACCGGTTTGAGCTGGGTGAATTCCTGTTCCCAATAACGCAGCACATGCGCCTTGACCCCGCATAATTCGCTTACCTCGCCGATACTGAAATAGCGCTTGGCCGGAATCGGCGGAAGTTCGGAATTAGGCTTGTGGTTTTCCATGATAGGACTTTTCCACCATGGTCTTCAGCTTCTGGCTGGGATGAAACGTCACCACGCGACGTGCGGTGATCGGAATTTCTTCGCCGGTTTTCGGGTTGCGCCCGGGGCGTTGCGGTTTGTCGCGCAGTTGAAAATTTCCGAAACCGGATAATTTCACACTCTCGCCCTTCTCCAGTTGTGCACGGATTTCCTCGAAGAATGTTTCCACCATATCCTTAGCTTCGCGTTTGTTGAGTCCGACTTTTTCGAATAGCAAATCAGCCAAATCGGCTTTGGTTAATGTTGTTGTCATTTCTCTCCCTTACGTACGCAACTGCGCACCCTGCTGTTGCATTACATTTATCAACAGCGCAACGCTTGTTTCAATTTCAGAATCCATAAGCATCTTTTCAGTATCTTGCAATAACACACGGAATGCAAGACTTTTTTTGCCTTGTTCGACACCCTTGCCGCGATACACGTCAAATAGCGCAATTTCTTGTACATAGGGCACTGTTGCCTGCCGCATGACATCCAGCAAGGTTTGCACGGCAACCACATCGTCCACCAGCACCGCCAAGTCGCGCTGCACCGGCAAAAACTTGGTAATCTCGCTCATGCGCGGCACTACTGCCCGGATCAGCGCGTCGAGTTCGACTTCAAACCATATGGTAGCCTGCGCCATGTCGTATTGCTGCTGCCAGCGCGGATGCAGCTCGCCGATCCATCCGATTGCTTGCCCGCCGCAATCAATCTGCGCGGAACGGCCGGGGTGCAAGGCCGGATGGGCTGCCGCAACAAAGCGTAACGTTTGCGGCGCAAACAAGGATTCGACATCTGCTTTCATATCATAGAAATCGACCGGGTTAGCGGCTGTACCCCATTGTTCGGGCAGAGCTGCACCGCATGCAATACCTGACAACCGCTGGTTCTGCACGTACTTGTCACCCACTTTGGCGAAACACGCGCCAACCTCGAACAGGCGTACCCGTGCCTGATTGCGGTTCAGGTTGAAGCGCAACGCGCCAACCAGCCCGCCGATCAGGCTGCTGCGCATCACCGCCAGATTGCTGGCGATCGGGTTCTGCAGTGCAACCGGATTAACGTTGCCACATAATTCGCGTTCAGCCTGCTCGTCGACAAACGCGTAGCTGACGATTTCCCGGTAATCGCGCGAAACAAGCATCTGCTGAATGCGCGACAGCGGGCGTTGCAGTTCGCTGTACGGCAGCATGGTCAGCGCGGCTTGCGGAGCCTGCGCAGGTATGTTGTCGTAGCCATGCAGACGCGCCAGCTCCTCGATCAGGTCGGCCTCGATGGACAGGTCAAAACGGAAGCTCGGCGGGATTACGCGGTAATAATTGTCTTCGGTTGTAAAATCCAAAACGGCTTCGGTTGTATAGTCGAATTGCAGGCGTTGCAGCAGGGTAGCGATCAGGGTGTTATCCAACTCGATGCACAGCACTCTCGCGACGCGCGAACGGCGCAATGTGATTGCTTTCCGCTCAGGCATCTGGCCACGCGCTTCGCTGATCGCCCCTGCCTTGCCGCCGCAAATTTCCAGCAGCAGTTGCGTGGCACGTTCCAGCGCCTGGCGCGTTGCCGCAAAATCCACGCCGCGCTCGAAGCGGAACGACGAATCGGTTGCCAGGCCGAAACGGCGCGCCTTGCCGACAATCGCATCGGGATGAAAAAAGGCGCTCTCAAGGAACACGTCCCGCGTAGTTGTCTCCACGCCGCTGCCCTGCCCGCCCATGATGCCCGCCAGCGCCAGCGTGCGCGCACCGTCGGCGATGACCAGCATCTCATCATCCAGTTTCACTTCCTGCCCGTTGAGCAGCGTCATCGCCTCATCGTTGCGCGCCCTGCGCACCGTGATGCCGCCTGACAGTTGCGCAAGATCGAAAGCGTGCAACGGCTGGCCCATTTCCAGCATCACGTAGTTGGTGACATCCACCGCCGCGCTGATGCCGCGCAAACCGCTGCGCTCCAGGCGGCGCAACATCCAGGCCGGTGTTGGCGCGGAGGCATTCACGCCGCGCACGAGGCGGCCGCAATACAGCGGACAGGCTTGCGCATCGATCACATTCACCGGCAATTGTTCGGAAAGGATGACAGGCTGGACTTGAATATCCAATGGCTTGAGCGCGCTGCCGGTCAGCGCCGCAATCTCGCGCGCTATGCCGACCATGCCGGAGCAATCGCTGCGGTTCGGTGTGAGTTTGAGTGTAAATATTTTGTCGTCCAGTTCCAGATATTCGCGCAGCGTCCTGCCCACCGGCGCATCTGTCGGCAACAGCCACAGGCCTTGGCTTTCTTCGGCCAAGCCCAGTTCTTTTGCAGAGCACAACATGCCTGACGACTCGACATTACGCACCTTGGCCTGCTTGATCGCAAAGTCACCGGGCAGCACTGCGCCGATGCGCGCGCACGGCACTTTCGCGCCAACAGCTACATTTGCCGCGCCGCATACGATGGTCAGCGGCTGCGCTTCGCCGACATTCACCTGGCACACGTTCAGCCGATCCGCGTTGGGATGCTTGACCACTTCCAGCACTTCGGCCACCACCACGTTGTTAAATGCAGGCGCAACGGCATCCAGCGCTTCGACTTCCAGCCCGGCCATGGTCAGCGTATGCGCCAACTCGTCGCTGGACAAATTTGGATTGACCCAGGTTCTTAGCCAGTTTTCTGAAAATTTCATATCAACCCAAACCGGACGAACGGAACCAAATATTGGAGCGCGGACGTCCCCGTCCGCATGCGGACGGGGACGTCCGCGTTCCCAGTGGGCATAACCCACCCTTCATTTGTACTTTGCATGTTTATTTCCATACTGCCGTTTTTTAATCAGTTAAATTGTTTCAGGAAGCGCAGGTCGCTCTCGTAGAACAGACGCAGATCGTTCACGCCGTAGCGCAGCATCGCGAGCCGTTCCACGCCCAGGCCGAAGGCGAAACCGAGATATTTTTCGCTGTCAATATTGACGTGTTTCAACACGTTCGGGTGTACCATGCCGCAGCCGCCGATTTCCAGCCAGCCGCCGTTCCAGCTCATATCCATTTCGGCCGAAGGCTCGGTGAACGGAAAGAACGAAGGCCGGAAACGCACCCGCAAATCGCCCCGCTCGAAGAAGTGCTGTAAAAAATCCTGCACCACACCTTTAAGATTGGCAAAACTGATCTCCTCATCGACCCACAAGCCTTCGACCTGATGAAACATCGGCGAATGGGTGGCGTCGGAATCGAAACGATAAACACGGCCCGGTGAAATGATTTTCAGCGGTGGCTGATGCGCTTCCATATAGCGTATCTGCACCGGTGAGGTGTGGGTACGCAACACATGCTGCGGGTCGATGTAAAAGGTGTCGTGCATCGCGCGCGCCGGATGGTTTTCCGGAATATTCAGCGCGGTAAAATTGTAAAAGTCGCTCTCGATTTCCGGGCCGGACGCGGTGGCAAAACCCAGCGAGTGGAACAACTGCTCGATGCGCTCCAGCGTGCGTGTCACCGGATGCAATCCACCCGTACCGAGGCCGCGCCCGGGCAAGGTCACATCCAGCGCTTCTGCCGCCAGCTTCTGCGCCAATTTGTTTTGCTGCAACACTTCGCGGCGCTGCTGCAAGGCAGCTTCGATACTTTGTTTGACCTGGTTGATGCGTGCGCCAGCAGCCGGGCGTTCTTCCGCAGACAGCTTGCCCAAACCTTTGAGCAAGGCAGTGAGGCTACCCTCCTTGCCCAAGTATTTCGCTTTGACCTGCTCCAGCTCGGCTTCGTCGCCGATTGCGGCGAACCGTTGCAGGGCATGATCGAGAATATTTTGAAGCTCTTCCATTTTCTTCTCCCCTCCCCTGACAGCGGGAAGGTCGCTGCGAAGCAGCGGGTTACCTCCCGGCGTACTCCTTGCGGGTGCAAGGGGAGGTTGGGAGGGGTTTAGAAACAAAAAGGAGGCGAAAAGCCTCCTTTTTTAGTTACACAGTTTAATCAATAAACCGCGAGGCTTGGTTTAAACGCCGAGGCCGGTTTTGGCTTGTGCCACAAATTGCGCAAACGCCGCCTTGTCGAACACGGCGATATCCGATAACACTTTGCGGTCGATCCGAATGTCGGCCTTCTTCAGACCGTTCATGAACACGCTGTAGCTCAGGCCTTGCTCACGCGCCGCCGCGTTGATGCGCGCGATCCACAGGGTACGGAACTGGTGCTTTTTCTGGCGGCGATCGCGATAGGAATATTGCCCCGCTTTCATCACCGCCTGCTTGGCGATACGGTAGACGTTCTTGCGGCGACCGCGATAGCCCTTGGCTAATGCCAATACCTTCTTATGGCTGGCGCGCGCTATTACTCCACGTTTGACTCTTGACATGGTTTGCTCCCTATGCGTAAGGCATCATGGCGCGAACCGATGCCGTGTTGGTTGCGTGAACCCCAGTCGTACCGCGCAACTGGCGTTTGTTCTTGGTGGTCTTCTTGGTCAGGATGTGGCGCTTGAACGCTTGCGAGCGTTTGACGCTGCCACCGGCGCGTATCTCGAACCGCTTGGCCGCCCCGCTTTTGGTTTTCATCTTGGGCATGATTGCTCCTTAATTTATGATGCCAGGTGTTTTCCGGTGGAAAAACTTGATGACCCATACACCACTTGTTATCGGGGAACTGCTTGCTGCATCGCCTCGACCATCCCCTTGCTGTCGAAGAAACTAAATTCACTTATTTTTTACCCGGTTTGGGTGACAACACCATCACCATCTGCCGGCCTTCCATCTTGGGAAACTGCTCGACCACGCCGTGCTCTACCAGATCCGCCCTGACGCGCTCGATCAGGCGCATGCCGATTTCTTGGTGAGCCATTTCGCGGCCGCGAAAGCGCAGCGTGATTTTGGTCTTGTTGCCTTCGTCCAGAAACTTGATCAAGTTGCGCAGCTTGATGTTGTAGTCGCCTTCGTCCGTACCCGGGCGGAACTTGATTTCCTTGATCTGCACCTGCTTCTGCTTGAGCTTGGCCTCGTGCTGTTTTTTGCTTTCGGCGTATTTGAATTTGCCGATATCCATGATGCGGCAGACCGGCGGTTCCGCCAGCGGCGAAATCTCGACCAAATCCAACTCTGCTTCATCCGCCAAACGCAATGCTTCCGCGATGGCAACAATCCCGAGGGGCTCCTTTTCGACACCAATCAACCGCACTTGCGGTGCGGTAATCATCTCATTGGTGCGCTGCGATTTTTCTTGTGCTATTGCAATATCTCCGTTTAGATAATACTTAGAGCCTATTTCAGTAGGTTTCATGCCCCGCGCCGTTTGCCTGCGGGATGCAGTGCGAGGCGCGGGCTGCGCCGTGTAGCCATTCTCCACAAGCAGGCCGCAACGCCGCAATGCGCCCGCAGGCAAACGGCCCTCCGGGTTGGGGCTGGGCGCGGCGTCTGCGGCG
>JACREB010000012.1 GCA_016218475.1 Nitrosomonadales bacterium
AATGCTTCAAGTTCGTTGCGCTCTTGCTCCGTGAGCGTTACCCGGTATCTCGGTGACATGGCGACCTCCTTTTGTTAAGGGTTTCACCAGTATGTCACAAGGCGTTACAATACGAAAGCAATAATGTTACATGGTACTAGCAGCCCGACAGGCTGCTAGGTTTCGCGCCCCCCCGTATTTGTCGGCAAGCGCAAGGCCGCGCAGCGTCGGCAGATGCAAGACTCGTTGCGCTGCACTTCCGGCACTTTGGCGATAATGGCCGGATCAATCTCAACCCCATGACACCAGCACGGCGTTTCAATGCTTCCGCTTTGCGCGAGGGCGCATTCGTTCGGGTTACCGCACAGCGGACAGATACAGTTCGGTTTCGGGCTCATATATCGACGGTAGGGAACAAGTTAACCCGATTCTAGTCTTTATGATATCTTTCTGTTTGAGGTTCAAAGGCTATTTTATGTGCAGAGCGGGCGTATACATAAAACGGATATGGGCGTGTGCCGCGCTGATATTCGCATTGTGGCCTATACCGGGCCATGCCGAACAGGACGACTTGTCGGATCTGGCCGCCGAACCACCCCATGTGATGGCGTTGCTGAAAAAAGCCATGACGCTCGAACTTGCCGTGCATAACTCCTATGAAATGTGGAATGCGGCCACGCTGTACTGCGAGGCTTCCAGGCTCGGCAGCATTGAGGCACAGTACCGGCTGGGAATGCTTTATGCCTTTGGCAGAGGGGTGCCGGAAAACCGTGCATTTGCGGCTGCGTTGTTTTCGCTGGCGGCTCACCAGGGGCACGCCCAAGCGCGGGATATGCTTGAAACCGTCCAGTTGAGCACCTCGGAATTGCCGGGCTGCATGAATGATGCGTCGGTGTTGCCAGAGCGCCCCGCGGTTGAGCCGGATCTCTCTGAAGCTGAAAAGGCTCCGGAATATGCCGGTATCGATCAGCGCCTCGCCTCGCTGCCAAAAAGCAAAAAATGGGTGATTGACCTCGTGGGTACGCTGGCACGCTGGTACTCGATCGACCCCAAGCTGGTGTTGTCCATTATCAGCACCGAGTCCAATTTCAATACAGGGGCAAAATCAAACAAGGAAGCCCAGGGTCTGATGCAACTGATCCCGGCCACCGCCGAGCGGTTCAATGTGCGCAACGCTTATGATGCGACACAGAACATCAAGGGCGGGCTGAAATATATACGCTGGCTGCTTTCCTATTATCGCGGTGATGTGGTGCTAATGGTGGCCGCCTACAATGCCGGGGAAAGGAATGTGAACCGCCATAAGGGCATACCGCCATTTTCGGAAACGCGCAATTATGTCCGCAAGGTGATGGAATTGTACAGGCATACAACCCACCCCTATGACGAACGCTTGACCCAGGCTTCGCCGCTGATTGTCCGGCGGAACTGATACAGTTGAGGCCATATCTTGATATGCCCAGTTTCCCATGCCCAGTTTCCCGTTGACTGCGGAATGAAATTAATGGAACCTTCAAAATGCCAATGAAACCGTTACTGCAAACCTGCCAATACGAATCCTGCCCGATTGAGGCACGGAACAGCCATCGGGAGTGATCATGCCTCTATCTTCCTATCTCGGCGACATGCCAACCCTCGGGGCGCGTGTTTACGTTCATGCCTCTTCTCAAATCATCGGGAATGTGAGTATCGGCAATGACAGCTCAATCTGGTGCAATGCGGTTCTGCGGGGCGACGTGAATCATATTGTGATCGGGCAGGGCACCAACGTGCAGGATTTGACAATGGGGCACGTATCCCACAAGACACCGGATAAACCTGCGGGATCGCCTTTGGTGGTCGGGGATTACGTGACGGTCGGGCACTCCGTTATTCTCCATGGTTGCACGGTTGGAAACGAGTGCATGATCGGGATGGGTTCGATCATCATGGACGATGCCATTATTCCGGACCGGGTGATGATAGGTGCGGGCAGCCTGGTTTCGCCGGGTAAAGTGCTGGAGAGCGGGATGCTGTATGTGGGGCGCCCCGTAAAAGCCGTTCGGGCGTTGACGCCCGAAGAAATTGCCTATTTGAGGTATTCGGCCGAGCATTATATGGAAGTAAAAAATAATTTTCTGAATAGCCCGCAGGAAGCGGTTTGCTGCCTGCCTCCTGCGCAGGGCAGAGGTGATATTGATTGAAAGGAACCTCTGAAAATCCACATTTCATCCCAACTGCTGCGTTGCGGAAAAAAATTTCTTGCTTACATATCAAACATATGCGGCGCTGCGAAATTTTTTCCGCGCCTTGCATTTGGGCGAACTTTGAATTTTTAGAGGTTCCCTGAAGAATGGGGCTAACTCAAGCGATGATTTCGACCACCGTTCCCACAGGCGCCATATCGAATAATTCGATCAGGTCGGCGTTGCGCATCCGGATGCAGCCATGCGAGCCGGGAGCGCCGAGTTGCACCGAGTCCGGCGTGCCGTGTATGTAGATATAGCGGCGCATGGTGTCGTTTTCACCCAGCCGGTTGAAGCCGGGTTCGCAACCGGACAGCCACAGGATGCGCGTCAGTATCCAGTCGCGTTCCGGGAATTGCGCGCCCAGTTCCGGCGTGTAGATTTCGCCGGTCGGGCGGCGGCGCACGAACACGGTATTTTCCGGCTGCCCCGCGCCGATCCTGGCGCGGACGATGTGCTTGCCGCGCGGTGTGCAATAACTGCCGCATACCTCGCCCGCGCCGTTCGCGGCGGTGGAAACGCTGTAGCGGCGCAGCAATTTGCCCGCGTCATCGAGCAATTCAAGCTGCTGCGTGGCAATGCAGATGTTGATTTTCATCCAAAATCCTCATGATCTGTCCTCTGTCCTCTGCTCTCTGTCTTCTGTTGGGCGCGGCGCATCGCGAAAAAATTGCTGAGCATCTTGCCGCATTCCTCCGCCAGCACACCACCTGTCACCGTGGTATGGTGATTCAACCGCTGTTCTCCAAACACATCCAGCACACTACCGCACACGCCTGTCTTGGGGTCGCTCGCCCCGTATACCACCCGCACGATACGCGCATGCATGATCGCTCCCGCGCACATCAGGCAAGGCTCCAGCGTGACAAACAGCTCGCAGTCCACCAGCCGGTAATTGCCCAGCCGTTGTGCCGCGTCGCGCAACGCCATCATCTCGGCATGGGCGGAAGGATCGTGGCGCGAGATCGGCGCGTTGAAACCGCGCCCGACGATCTCGCCGTCTTTCACCACTACCGCCCCCACCGGCACTTCACCAACGGCTTGCGACTGGCTGGCAAGCTCAAGGGCATGGCGCATGTAATCGGCATCGGTCATCAAAGAGCATCACTAAATGTTCATGTGGATAAAACAAGCGGCAACCGTAGCATAATTTCTGCAGTTTGACGAATGTATGTACCTCCGTGTGTATAATTTCGCGCAATTCAAACACATCGAAACATACCCCATGACCACCCCAACCAAACCGCTCATCATCGGCACCCCGCTCACCACTTCCGCAATCCGCGTCATGCTGCTCGGCAGCGGCGAACTGGGCAAGGAAGTCATCATCGCATTGCAACGCCTCGGCGTGGAAACCATCGCGGTGGACCGCTACGCCGACTCGCCCGGCCAGCAGGTGGCGCACCATGCACGCGTCATCAACATGATGGACGGGGCGCAACTGCGCGCGCTGATCGAGCGGGAAAAGCCGCACCTCGTAGTGCCGGAGATCGAGGCGATCGCCACCGATATGCTGGTGCAGATCGAACAGGAAGGGCTGGCGCGCGTCATCCCCACCGCGCGCGCCGCCAAGCTCACGATGAACCGCGAAGGCATCCGCCGCCTAGTCGCCGAAACGCTGGGGCTGCCGGTCTCGCCGTACAAATTCGCCAACAGCCTGGCAGAGCTGCGCGCCGCCATCGAGGTGATCGGCTACCCGTGCTTCGTCAAGCCGCTGATGTCGTCTTCCGGCAAGGGACAGACGAAAGTGGACAGCGCGGAGGATGTTGCGGCTGCATGGGACTACGCCGCCACCGGATCACGCGTCACACAGGGGCGCGTCATCGTCGAAGGCATGATCGACTTCGATTACGAAATCACCCAGCTCACCGTGCGCGCAATGGGCAGCAACGGCGAAGTCGAGACGCACTTCTGCGAGCCTATCGGGCACTTGCAGGTACACGGCGATTACGTCGAAAGCTGGCAACCGCAGGCCATGTCGCCACTGGCTTTGCAACGCTCGCGCGACATCGCGAAAAAAGTCACCGACGACCTCGGCGGCCTCGGCATCTTCGGTGTCGAGTTGTTTATCAAGAATGATGAAGTCTGGTTCAGCGAAGTCAGCCCGCGCCCGCACGACACCGGCATGGTCACGATGTGCAGCCAGCGTTTCAGCGAATTCGAACTGCACGCCCGAGCCATCCTCGGCCTGCCGGTGGACGTGAGCCTGAAAGCACCGGGTGCCTCTGCCGTGATCTACGGCCAACTGGAAGAAAAGGGTATTGCCTTCGCCGGTGTGGACGAAGCGTTGCGCGTGCCGCAAAGCGACCTGCGCCTGTTCGGCAAACCGGAATCCTTCGTCCGCCGCCGCATGGGCGTGGCGCTGGCGAATGGCAAGGATGTTGAAGAGGCAAGGGAGCGCGCGAAACTGGCGGCGGGGAAGGTGAGGCCGGTTAAGCCGTAGGGCAGAAGTTGGGTGGGCAGACAGGTTTTTCGTCTGCCCACGCGGTTTGGTATCCGCGTGGGCACAGAATTGAGCCCCACCCTTGGCTTGGCTGCAAATGGTGAATTGTGTTTATAATTTGCTCAATATATCCATAGTCTTTCGTGTTACTTGCACGGGGGAAATAACTTGAAGGGAGGTAGCGAATAATCGCCACGTCCATAAATGCGGGTGCTTATCCTAGTGTTAGGAAAATTAATAGCTAACTTAATAGCTTGATACCATCAACATACATAAGGGTGAGTGCATAATGAAAGTCTGCCCACGATGCAATTTTGAAATTCAAGAAGAACAAACAAAATGTCCGAACTGCGATGTGGTTTTTGCACAATGGGTTGCCTCTCATGCACCATACCCTCCGGCTACTCGCTTAGTAAATACTGATTTTCTGAACATGCCCGCCAAGAAATTGACCATCATGGCGTTAGCCATCTGGTTTTGTTCGTTGGCATTGACAGGTCTCGTCCTTTACTCCAATTATCAGCGGCTACCTGGATATGAAATATTGGCTATGGGTTGGTTATCTCCGTTAGTTGGTAACTTCGCTTGGTTCGCAAATATATTCTTTTTGTATGGTGTCCAGCAATTAATTTCTGGGAAGGCGCCGATCAAATCTTCAATTCTCGCTGCATTGCTGTCGCTTGATACATTCCGATTCGATCAATACTTGATGAATGAAGGTGGAGCAACGACTCCGGTATACGGCTACGGTTGGGGAGCCGTCTTTTGGTTTTTCTCTATATCCATTCTATTGACTGCAGTGGGAACGCGGCAATTAGAAACGAGTGTACATCCAGACCAGTCTACTGAGTATGGGTGGTTTAGAACACTAAGTCTCTTCTTCTCTGCCGTTACACTTGGGGCGGCAGGATTTTTTGCGATTTATGATCGAATGATGGCGAACGCTAGTGAAACCCAACATCTTGCTGGAATCGCATTCAAGCGAGGAAAAATTTGTCATGCACCTGAACCCAATGTGAACGAACCAATGCACAATTTTTCTGGTGTTCTGGAAATTGTAATGGAAAGAAATAATGGGTCTTCGTGAAAGAGTGTGGGTAAATTTCATAATATTAGTACGATCAATTCGAATTACCCATTTCGCCAGGTCAGGGATATGCTGTCTTGGGGCGTTCCGACAATACGATTCGGCAATAACGATTTTTCAATTAATTCAAGTAAGCATAACGGGGAGGTGACATCTAATCCCATATCTGGTACTCCGACTGCGATTCTTTACATTAATGAAATTAATGGAAGTACGATCAATGCCAAATTAGTAGAGGTCAGCACAAGCCGCGTAGTATTTGATCAAGCGTGGGTGAAAGAGAAGCTTCATGAAAACACCAACTTTTACTTTTGCCCAGACTATCATAGCTTCCCCAACTCAAATGAACAGCCACGGTTGTTGCTCATGAAAGCATTGGGTATTAACGCTATTGAGCCAAAGGCTCAACCTGTAATCAGCGTTGCACCTACCAAAGCTACTATCATTAAACATGGTGAAGGAGGAACGACATGGAAAATGAAGCTTGACGAATGGAAGGAAACTCACTCAGGACAATTACCCTACCATGAGCAAGTCAACGTAAACTGCCCGGTCGATATTGGATGGGAAAACAGTGACTACGGCCAGCAAGGTGGTGTTGGACGTCCTTTTGTGGTCAAAGGAAAGGCTTATTACATAAGGCCTCAGAGCGGACATCACTATGCTTTTTGTAATACAGATTCGGTGTACATATACAAGGGATTTGTTAATTATGGGAAGTATCTACTCAATATTGAAAAGCGAACGCTTCCAAACTTTGAGGAAAACTGGAGAGAAATCTTTACTATTCCATACGAAAATTCTCATGCTCGCGATGATGTTTTACAGATTCGGTCTATCCAAGAAACGAACGATGGCATAGCAATTGAACTTGTTAACACAGATTCAGGGGAAATACTTACTATTCAAACACTGAAGCTAAAGGGTTCAAATTAAATTTGCGACCCGCAGCCGACATAGTATCTACGCCGACTTGCGCGCTGTTCGCTTTGTGCCGCCTGTTATGCGGGCAGTTTGTTCAGTGAGCGTAAGCAACCCGAGCAAGGCCGCATTTACGGCTTCCGAAGTCGGGAAAACCTTGGCGATGGCCGGGTCGAGCAGGACTACGGAGGTTCCCTTTGCAACCTCTTTGTAGAACTTGCCGCGTTCGAGTTTGGTGAAATCAGAGCGCTTGTACTCTGCGCGCATTTCGTCTTTAGTTTTCTTCATAAGGTTTCCTTTCTGCACGGGTGACTCGGCGTGCGCTGATGAAAAATCGATCAAATCGATGGATTCAGACTCCATCGGTCTTGCAACTCACCGCAACCACTCAACCTGAATCAGTCCCTCGGCTTCCAGCGAATCAAGCTCGTGGTGGTCTGCGCTGACCAGTTTGAGATTGCGTGTTTCCGCAACCGCCAGCGCAATCGCATCGGCAAGTGAAAGGCGGCCTCGCGCTTTCCAGCGGGCAGCAGCCAGCCATTCAGCCTCTGTCAGCGCCCACAGGATTCCGATATTGGCATCCGACACAACACGCAAGGCAATAGCTGCCGAGTTGTTGTCCTGGCTGCGGCGCACGGCATCGTAGGCGACTTCCAGTGCGTTGATGGCGCTCATATACACGGGCACATCGCCGAGCAATATAGCTTCGACTCGTTGCGCACCCGTCTCGTCATTCAGAAGAGCGATGAGGGCGCATGCATCGAGCAGGTAGCCGTCCATCACTTTTCTTCCAGTTCAATTTCTGCGGTCTTGTTGGTGATGAATTCATCCACACTCGACAGCATTCCTTTCATGGCGCCTCGTGCGGTAATGCTTCTGGGAGGGGCAGATGCGCCGCTTTCATTCGATGCGTCGAGTAGCGTAACCAGTACGCGCCGCATTCCGCTGATTTTCACTGGTTCGGCAAAATGGATATGGCCGCTTTCATCAAGCGTAGCTTCAAGTGTTTGCATCATGTTCGTCTCCTAAATTTAAAGGGGTCGCATTTATTTCAAGCCGTATCCTAACACGTCATCACGGCGCCGGATTCGGATAAACACTCGTATCATCAAACCCACACATAACCTGCTTCCCGCTGGTTGCGCACGGCAAGGACAAAAACGGTATCGACTTCGGCAATGTAGCGGTGCAGAGCCACGTAGCCGTGCGAACGGCGCCCGATTACCAGTTCCCGTTTGTCGTTATTCGCGGGGCGGCCGATCAGGGGGTTGTGCTCCAGCACGTTGAGCGCCTCGATGATCTCCCGGATGCGCAACACCGGATTTTCAACCTGATATTCGGCGAGGTAATCGAGGATGCGATCAAAATCATCCGCCACCTCCGGCGCCAATTCGATGCGCGACATTCTCAGCGTGCCAGTTTGCGGGCTGCCGGGCGCTTTGCTTTCTTGCCTGCAAGGCGTTCTTCCAGATAGCCGCGCATTTCCTGCCACGGAACGGTTTTTCCGGTGGCGGCGATGCGGGCATAGCGATCCTCGGCAACCGCATCGAAATCGGCGCGCTGATCCTCCTGCTTGGTCTTTTCTGCAATGGCTTCAAGAATGAAGCCGTGCGTGGTCGTGCCGGAACGCTTCGCCGCCGCTGCAACGCGGGCTTTCAGGTCTTCCGGCAAGCGTATGGTGGTTGTGGGCATGGCTGTTCCTTTGGGTTGTAAAGTACACGCTTACTGTAGCACATCTGTGCTACGACATGCCATATTAACCCAGATAATCCATTAGAAAAAACTGCGTCATACCGGCGCAGGCCGGTATCCAGATGATTAACAATTTCCCACGCAAGTGGCGGCCATGACACGGCGTTGCGAAGCATCCGGGGCGGGAATGGCCGCCTCACACCCGCTCCCGCAAACGGCTGGCTTCGCCAGTAACGTGTCGCGGGATGTGGGGCAACATCATGGTTTTGTCCGCTTCGCGGAGTATCTTTAGATTGCTGGATTCCGGCCTTCGCCGGAACGACGGTCTAATAAACTATTCGTGGGTAATGAAACGAGGGAACACGCGAAGCTGGCGTAGGGTGCATCTCATGCACCATGGTGCGCACAGCGCACCCTACATGCACGCCATTACGGTGTCGGATTCGGATATACCTTATGCACCGCCTCGATTTTCTCCAGCACTTCCGCCGTTAGCATCATCTCCGCGCTGTCCAGATTCTCCTGCAACTGCCGCACGCTGGTTGCGCCGAGCAGGACGCTAGTCGTGAACCAGCGCGTGCGCGCGAAAGCCAATGCCATCTGCGCCGGGCTGAGTCCGGCTTCCTGTGCGATGCGCACATATTCCTTGCTGGCGGCAGGCACGTTGGGTTTGTGGTAACGCTGGCCAAAGCCGGGGAACAGGGTAATGCGACCTTTCGTTTGCGGATCGGCAAGGTATTTGCCGGTGAGATGGCCGAACGCCAGCGGGCTGTAGGCGAGCAGGCCGACATTCGCGTGGTGGCAGATTTCCGCAAGGCCGCTCTCGAAGCTGCGGTTCATCAGGTGGTAGGCGTTCTGGATCGAGACGATTTTCGGTAGGCCGAGTGTCTCGGCGCAACGCAGGAATTCGGAAACACCCCACGGTGTTTCGTTGGACAGGCCGATGTGGCGCACCTTGCCGGCCTTGATCAGATCACCCAGCGCTTGCAGTTGTTCGGCAATCGGTACGCTGTCGCGCTCCTGCGCCACGTCATAACTTGTTGCGCCGAACATCGGCACGTAGCGATCCGGCCAGTGAATCTGATACAAATCTACGTAGTCGGTCTGCAGGCGGCGCAGGCTGCCGTCCAGCGCTGCATTGAGTTGTGCGCGGTCGATGCGCGGCGTGTTGCGAATCCAGGTGAAGCCGCGCGCCGGCCCGGCGATCTTGGTCGCGACGATCAGCTTGTCGCGCTGCTGGCGCTTCAGCCAGGTGCCGATGTAGCTCTCGGTGCGCCCCGCCGTTTCGGCGCGCGGCGCGACCGGATACATCTCGGCGGTGTCGATGAAGTTCACCCCATGCGCTATCGCCAGATCGAGCTGTGCGTGCGCTTCCACCTCGCTGTTCTGCTCGCCGAAGGTCATCGTACCGAGTGCCAATGCCGACACTTTTAAATTGCTTGCGCCTAATTGCCTGTAATCCATGGTTGCCTCATCGTTATTCGATAATGCGTGGCATTTTAGTCCAGATGTTGTAGGGTGGGCTGCGCCCACCATGTCGGGCGGAGCCAGACCTACGGGAGCTTCACGTGGATGTTTGATTACGTGTAGAGGCGAGATGAATCGCGCCCCTACAGACTTTTCGCGATTTCTCTCAGCGCATCCGGCGACAGGTTGTCCAGCGGGATGCGCCGCGCCTTGTCGAGATTCGCGTAATGTCTGGATGTCGCGCGGAAATAGCTCGGGTCGTAGTGCAGCGTGAGGAGTTCCGCGACCAGCGCGGCGAAGTCTCCGGCGCGGATCAATGAAGTCCAGTGTTCCAGTTGCCGGGCGCCGTGGAAGCGGTGCAAGCCCCGCAAATTCGTAATCAGCATTTCCGGGTTGGCGAGGTAATGGCGGTAGTCTTCCAGCAGCCCGGCGACGCGCACTTCGAGCGGCGCTTCCAGCAGCAGACATTCGCCGGCGTGCATCGCGTTGAACAGGGCATCGGGCAGCGTGATGTTGCCGATCTTGTTGCTCTCCGCTTCGACATAAACCGGACGCGCCGGATCGAGTTTTTGCAGGGTTTGCAACAGCGCGCTGTCGAACCATTTCTGCGAAGGCTGCGTCTGGCCGGGCAGCTTGCCCAGCACCGAACCGCGATGCTGTGCCAGGTTTTCCAGGTCGAGGATTTGCTCTCCGTTATCTGCGAGGGCGGCCAGCAGGCGGCTCTTGCCCGAGCCGGTCGCGCCGCAGATCACGCGCAGCGAAAAGTTTTGCGGCAGGGCCGCCAGTTTTTCCAATACGTCGCGCCGGTAGATTTTGTAGCCGCCTTCCAGCTTCTGCACCGCCCAGCCGATTTGCGAGAAAATGATGCACATCGCGCCGCTGCGCTGCCCGCCACGCCAGCAGTAGATCAGCGGGCGCCACGACTTCGGGCGGTCGCGGAAGCGGGTTTGCAGATGCCGCGCGATATTTTTTGCGACCAGCGCCGCACCTGCCTTGCGCGCCTCGAACGGCGACACCTGCTTGTACAGCGTGCCGATGGCGATGCGCTCCTCGTCGGACAGCACCGGGCAATTGATCGCGCCGGGAATGTGATCCTCGGCGAACTCCGCCGGGGTGCGCACATCGATAATTTCGTCAAATTCGCCGAGCTGTGGTAGGTTTGCGGTTCTGAACAGCATTTTTAAGAGGAACGATTCGTGTCCGAAGTGAAGTTGACCCAATTGTCGCACGGTGGCGGCTGCGGCTGCAAAATTGCGCCAGCCATGTTGCAACAGATTCTGGGCGAAGTAAAAGAAAAACTGCCCTATGCCAATCTGCTGGTCGGCACGGAAACCAGCGATGATGCGGCGGTGTATCGCCTGAACGACCAGCAGGCGATCATCGCGACCACCGATTTTTTCATGCCGATCGTCGACGACCCGTTCGACTTCGGCCGCATCGCCGCCGCCAACGCGCTGTCCGACGTGTATGCGATGGGCGGCACGCCGATCATGGCGCTGGCAATCGTCGGCATGCCGGTCAACAAGCTGCCGGTTACGGCGATCCGCGCGATACTGCAAGGCGGCGAAGCGGTGTGTCAGGCCGCCGGAATCCCGCTGGCGGGCGGGCATTCCATCGATTCGACCGAGCCGATCTACGGGCTGGTCGCAATCGGCATCGTACACCCGGACCGGTTGAAGAAAAACAGCGGTGCGTGGGCGGGCGACAAGCTGATTCTCGGCAAGGGGCTGGGCGTCGGTGTGCTGGCGGCAGCGCTGAAGAAGGGCATATTGTCCGCCGCAGGCTATGCGCAACTGATCGCCAGCGCCACGCAGCTCAATATGGTGGGCAGTGAACTATCAGGATTGAATAGCGTGCATGCGCTGACCGACGTGACCGGCTTCGGCCTGCTCGGCCATCTGCTGGAAATGTGCCACGGCGCGGGGCTGGCTGCCGGGTTGCAGTTCGGGCAGGTGCCGATCCTGTCCGAGGCCTTGCCGCTGGCACAGCAAGGCTCTAGCTCCGGCGCGATCGACCGCAATCTGGCGAGTTACGGGCATGAAGTGGATTTCGCCGCGCAACTGCAAGACTGGCAACGCCGCCTGCTGGCCGATACGCAAACCAGCGGCGGACTGCTGGCAGCCGTTGCGCCGGGGGCGGCGGACGAGGTGCTGGCGATGTTCCGAAGCAGCGGGTTCGCGCAGGCGGCGGTGATCGGAGAGATGCGGCAGGGCGCGCCGCGCGTGGCGGTGAGTTGAAGAGTCTTCCCGTAGGTTGGGCAAAGCGTAGCGTACACAACATTAACAACGGCATTTTCATTCGTTGTGTACGCTACGCTTTGCCCAACTTACGCGTTAAACCACAAAGAGGTGTCTACGAATATTTCTTCGCGCTGCCGCGCACTTGCTCCGCCGGGTATTTCAACGCGTTCTTCTCCAGTTTGTGCAGCGCGGCCTCGCGCAGGTCGATGCACAGTTTGTCCGACAGGCGCAGCAAATACAGCAGGATATCGGCCAGTTCCTCGCCGACCGCCTGTTTGACTTCAGGGGGTAGTTCAGCCGATTGCTCCCCGGTCAGCCACTGAAAATGCTCCATCAGCTCGGCGGCTTCCACCGTCAGCGCCATGCTCAGGTTTTTCGGCGAATGGAACTGATCCCAGTCGCGCGCTTCGGCGAATGCGCGCAGCTTGTCGCGCAACATCAGCAGGTCGGATGGGTCGGGCATGGTGTGGCTCCGGTGAAATAGAGGAATGATCGCGAATTATAGCGCACGCCTGAGAAGGGTTGTTTTTCAGTCTAAAGTTTTTCCGGTATCTGCCGATATGAATTTCGAGAGCCGGGTTTAGCGCTGTAATTTAATGGATCCATTTCAAGGGAGCTGCCACGATGAAAACCGAAGCCGTTGGACATGTAGCCAGCACCGCTGCCGTACACTCAAAAAACAAGCAGGAGTCCGTTGGACGGCGTGCGTCCGGGACCAAGGATACACAAAAGCAGGCAGGGCCCGCCAAATCAGGCGTTGACGCTGCCAGGCAAACGCTTAATGTATCCATCCTGAAAGCCTCAATGGAGGTGTCACTGAGTGCTGGCAATAATTCCATGAGCCTGCTTTTTAAAACCGCCATCGAAAATCTTAATCAGGTGCTGGCTCCCGAACTTGGCGATAATGCCATCCAGGCAGCAGCCGATTCCGGCATGGATTTTAGCCCGCAAGCCACCGCCGACCGTATTGTGTCGATGAGCACGGCCTTCTTTGGCAAGTACGCCGAAAATCATCCGGAGAAAGACCAGCAAACGGCCTTGAATGATTTCGCCAAGCTGATCGGTGGCGGTATTGAAAAGGGTTTTTCGGAGGCTCGCCAGATTCTCGATGGCCTGAAAGTGCTTGAGGGGGATATCGCCTCCAACATCGATAAAACCTATGAGTTCGTGCAGTCCGGGCTTAAGAGCCTATTTCAGTAGGTTTCATACCCCGCGTTGGGTCTGGGCGCGGATGGATGCAAGGCGCAGCGCGCAGCCAATGGTCGTTCCATTGGCAAGCGGTGCAACGCCGCAGACGCCGCGCCCGGACCCAACCCGGAGGGCCGTTTGCC
>JACREB010000154.1 GCA_016218475.1 Nitrosomonadales bacterium
AACCCAGATTGTTCATTAGAACAACACCTCATTGAAAAATAAGGAAAATCTCTAATGGATTCCATTAGAAACCCATTCAAAACAGGCGTTTTATGGCCTAATGGACAATCTGGGTTTAATTTAGAATTGGAATTAAACCCAGATTGTTCATTAGAACAACACCTCATTGAAAAATAAGGGAAATCTCTAATGGATTCCATTAGAAACCCATTCAAAACAGGCGTTTTATGGCCTAATGGACAATCTGGGATAAATCCAGCGCGACTTATATCTTCAAAAACTTTGCCGAATGGAAATCTGGAAAATGAAGGATTATTGGGATTATTGGGGGGATTATTGGGGACAGACCACGGTTAACGCCAACGTAAGCTGCTATGCAAAATAACTTTCCTAAATCGCTCTTTTGGCACACCCGTCGCACTGTTGAACGACTCGGCCTCTCCGGTGTTGCGGGTTTGTGCTTGCTGGCGTTCTGCGCGATGTTCTATGCCGCCAACGAAGTTCCGTTGCGCAATGAAGTGCAAGCGCTGCAACACGAAGCGGTTGTGCTGCAGGCGCGTAGCAGGCCTACGCCGGAACAGGTACGGCAGCAGCCGAACCGGCAACTGGAAGCGTTTTACGAATCTTTTCCCGCCGTCAAGGCTGCACCGGATAGCCTGAGGCTGCTTAACCAGACAGCGCTCGAGCAGGGCGTGACATTGGAGCAGGGCGAATACCATCTGGTGCGCAACGGGTCGGACAAACTGGTGCGTTACGAAATCTTGTTGCCGGTGAAGGCCGACTACCTGCACTTGCGCAAGTTTATTTCCCGGCTGCTGGCGGATATGCCGCATGCCACGCTGGATAGCGTGGATTTCCAGCGCCAGAAGATCAGCGATACAATGCTCGACGCGCAGGTTAAGCTGACTTTATTTCTGGTGGAAAGGTAACGCGGCATGTGGAAAGGCAGCACAATATTTCTGGGGTTGATGCTAACGGGTTCGCTGGCGGCTGCCGCATTGGTGAGCGTGGAAGATGCGCAAACCGGAGAGGTCGTCGCGCCAGCGGCTGGCAAGGCATCCCGGCGCGAGGCGGTGCAACCTGTCCTGCCGGTGCTGCAACTGGACAAGCTGGTGCGCACCGATGCAAGTGAACCCGAACAAGACCCGTTTGCCGGGAAATCCTGGTATGTGCCGCCACCTCCTCCTCCACAACCGGCTCAGGAAGCTCCACGCCCAACCGCACCGCCTTTGCTGTTCGGCTATATGGGACGGATGCAGGAAGAAGACGGGCAGGCAGTGGTGTATTTGACGCAAGGCTCGCGCGCCTACTCGGTAAGCCAGGGCGATACGATAGACGGCACTTACCGGGTGGACAGTATCTCACCGGCGCAGGTGACCCTGGTTTATCTGCCGCTGAACATCAGGCAGAGCCTGAATATCGGCAGCGCCAACCTGCCCGAGCTGGAGCGGATGGCGAGCGCCGCAGGCATGTCGCCTGAGCGCAATGAACCCCTGCCGGATTCCGGGTCGGCGCAGATTGCCGGAAGTATGCCGCGATGATGCAAGGTTGGCAGTTTGCGCGCCGCGCCGCAGTTTGCGCACTGGTGATCGTTGCGCTGTATGGTTGCGCCGCCGAGCGGCTGAACCGGGACGGGCTGAAGCAGATTTCCGAAGGACAGTACGAGGAAGGCATCGCCAAGCTGGAGGAGGCGGCTAAATCTGAGCCCTCCAACTTGCACTACCGGGCGCAGTTCATCAATAAGCGGGAAGAAACGGCGAACCGTTTGTTCAACGATGCGGCGAGGGAACGAGCCGCAGGGCATCTGGATACCGCCGAAAATCTCTATCGCCGCGTTCTGGCGATAGACAAGACGAACGAGCGCGCCGAAGTTGGGATTGCCGAGCTTGCCAAGGATCGCCGCCATAAGGCGCTGATCGGAGAGGCGCGGGTATTGTTCAAGAAGGCCGATCTGGACGGCGCATTGTCCAAATTGCAGCCAGCTGTCATCGAAAACCCAGCCAACGCAGAAATACTGGCGCTGAGGCGTGAGATCGAAGAGCAGCAGGCCAAAGAAACGCTGGCGGTTCCGCCACTCAAATCACTGTACACAAAACCCATCACGCTCGAATTTCGCGATGCCAACCTGAAAATGGTATTCGAGGTATTGTCGCGCAACAGCGGCATCAATTTCATCCTCGACAAGGAGGTGCGACCGGATTTAACGATTTCGATTTTTGTGAAGCGCGGGATGCTGGAAAACGTGATCGATCTGTTGCTGACGACAAACCAGCTTGAGAAGAAAATACTGGATTCGAATACGGTGCTGATTTACCCGAATACGCCAGCCAAGGTGCGCGAGTATCAGGAGTTGATGGTCAAGAGCTTTTATATCGAGAATGCGGATGTTAAGCAGACTGCAAACATGGTCAAAGCGTTGCTCAAGACACGCGAGATATTTGTGGATGAAAAGCTTAACTTGATGATTATGCGCGATACGCCGGAGGCGATCCGGCTGGCGGAGAAGCTGATCGCGATGCACGACTTGGCCGAGCCGGAGGTGATGCTGGAAGTAGAAGTGCTGGAGGTAAAGCGTTCGCGCTTGCTCGATCTGGGTATCAAGTATCCCGAACAGTTAACGTTGGCGCCCATTGCGGGCGCGGGCGGCGCGGTGACATTGCGCGATCTGAAAACCATCAATTCCAGCCGTATCAGTGCGGGATTAACGAATACGGTCGTTAATGTCAAGAAAGACGATACGGACATTAATCTGTTGGCTAACCCGCGCATCCGCACGCGCAACCGCGAGAAGGCGAAGATCATGATCGGCGACCGGGTTCCGGTCATCACAACGACTTCTACAGCCACGGGGTTTGTGTCCGATAGCGTACAGTATGTGGATGTCGGTCTCAAGCTGGAAGTGGAGCCGAATATTTATTTGCAAGATGACGTGGCGATCAAGGTATCGCTGGAGGTCAGCTCCATTGTGAACCAGGTTACCAGCAGGAACGGTACGCTGACATACCAGATCGGTTCGCGTAACGCTTCGACCGTGCTGCGGCTCAAGGATGGCGAAACACAGGTGCTGGCCGGGCTAATCAACGATGAAGACCGTTCGACCGCGAACAAGGTGCCGGGGCTGGGAGATTTACCCGTGCTGGGCAGGTTGTTCTCCACGCATCGGGACGATAACCAAAAAACTGAAATTGTATTGTCCATCACTCCGCATTTGGTCAGGAACCTGAAACGCCCGGATGCGCAAGCTTCGGAGTTCTGGTCGGGTAGCGAGACGACATTGCGATCTGCACCGTTGGTGTTGCAGCGGGCAAAAGCATCTGCCGCCGATGCGAATGCCGCGAAAGCGAAGCCTGCCGGGCAGGATGCGCCAGATCAATCAACCTTTGCGGGGAGAGCCGATACTGCGGAAACGAGCGCGGCAGAAGCGCCGGGCTTTATCGGGCTATCCTGGCAGGGGCCTAAACAGGTCAAGGCCGGCGAACAGTTCCAATTGGGGCTCATGCTCAATACTAACGGCGGCTTGCGCAGTTTGCCGTTCCAGATGGCCTATGACCCAAAGGCATTGAAGGTGGTGGGGGTCGCGGAGGGCGGCTTCTTTAAACAAAACGATGTGCAGACAAGTTTTACCAGTAATGTGGATGTCGCTGGCGGGAAGATATTTGTCGGAGTTGTCCGCCCGGGCGCTGATGGAGCTACCGGCAAGAATAGTCTGGCTATCATCACTTTTAAGGCTCTTGCGCCGCAGCCTAATGCAGAGGTGAAATTGCTTACCGCTACCCCAGTAGGGGTCGGTGATAAGGTGCCAAGCCCAGATATGCCGGATGCCTATGTGGTATCTATCGGCGATTAACCGGGTTGAAAAATGACGGTGCAACGTGCCAGGGGATTTACGTTGATCGAAGTGGCGATAACGGCAGCTATCGTTGCCTTGCTTGCCACGGTCGCGTTCCCGATGGCGGAAGTAGCGGTGCAGCGTAGCAAGGAGCAGGAACTGCGCGCAGCCTTGTGGCAGATCCGCGAGGCGCTGGATGCGTACAAACAGGCCGGAGATGACGGCCATATTCTACGCAAGGCTGGCGAGTCGGGTTATCCCCCGTCGCTGCAAGTGCTGGTGGACGGAGTGGAAGATGCGAAGAGCCCCGAGGCAGCCAAACCCAAGATTTATTTTTTGCGGCGCATTCCCCGTGATCCATTCCATAAGGAAAGCAACAAGCCGACCGAGCAAATTTGGGGGAAGCGCCGTTATGCGTCATCAGCCACCGACCCCAAAGAAGGCAAGGATGTGTTTGATGTGTACTCTCTGGCGGCTGGTGCAGGATTAAATGGTGTCCCGTATCGTGAGTGGTAAACGTGGCTTTACCCTGATCGAGTTGTTGGTGGTGATGACCATCATTGCCTTACTGTTGACGATTGCCGTGCCGCGCTACTTCGGGAGCGTAGATCGAACCAAGGAAGCGGTGTTGCGCGAAAATCTGGCGACTCTCCGGGAATCGCTGGATAAATTCTATGCCGACACCGGCAAGTA
Source organism: Nitrosomonadales bacterium (assembly GCA_016218475.1). GTDB lineage: Bacteria > Pseudomonadota > Gammaproteobacteria > Burkholderiales > Gallionellaceae > Gallionella. The sequence goes on from JACREB010000154.1 coordinate 4,523, forward strand.
TCCCGCCAACCTGAAGGAGCTGGTGTCTCGCCGCTATCTGCGCAAAGTCCCTGTAGATCCCATCACTGATAGCGCCGCCACTTGGGTGGAGCTTGCTCCTGACGATCCGCAAAAGGGCGGGGTGTATGACGTGAAGAGTGGTGCGCGCAACAAGGCGCGTGATGGAACACCATACAGCGAATGGTGATTTGCGTGGCACGCAATGACCAAAGCGGATTCACCTATCTTTCCGTACTGTTTCTCGTCGCGGTGATGGGGATAGCGCTGGCCGCAACCGGTATGTTGTGGAGTACTGCACAACAGCGCGAGAAGGAGCGCGAACTGTTACTCGTGGGCGACCAGCTCCGCAAGGCGATAGGTCAGTACTATGAGAAATCGCCGGGTGCAGTAAAAAAATATCCCAATACGTTGAATGATCTTTTGAAGGATGAGCGCCAGCTTGCCACGCAACGTTATCTGCGCAAAATATTTATTGACCCGATGACCCGGACAAACAAGTGGGGGCTGGTGCAAGCGCCGGAAGGCGGCATCATGGGAGTGTATAGCCTATCCGAAAATCGCCCGCTAAAAACTGCCAACTTTAGCGAAGCCAATCTGGCATTGGAGGGGAGGATAAAATACTCGGAGTGGTTGTTTGTTTACACGCCGGTGAAGTGATCTGGTGGACTTCACCTCTTTTCAGTTTCGACATTATTAATGTGCCTACTGAAGCGGGCGGAAATTCCTGCGCGAATAAACCCTCGCTCATATCCTCATTATTGGGATGAATTTCTGCTATCGGGAGTTTTCTGCCCATTGCATTGATACCGCGCCGACGGCTCCAAGCCAGAAAAAACGATGCGCCCTCGCCCACTGTGCCACCGTGTTAAACTCCGCCGCGAAGCTGGCCAGACAGTCGCTGCGCGCGCAAGTGCGGAGAGGAAAGTCCGGGCTCCGCAGAGCAGGATGCCGGTTAACGACCGGACGCCGCGAGGCGATGGAAAGTGCCACAGAAAATACACCGCCGATGGCCGCGCGAGCGGATCAGGCAAGGTTGAAATGGCGAGGCAAGAGCTCACCGCGCTGGTGGCAACATCAGCGGCAGGGCAAACCCCATCCGGAGCAAGATCAAATAGGCAGGCCATGACGTTGCTCGCGTCGCCTGCGGGTAGATTGCTTGAGCGTCAGGTAACGAAACGCCTAGAGGAATGACTGTCCACGACAGAACCCGGCTTACCGGCCAGCTTCACCTCTTTCATTTCCACGGGATTCACCGGGAATTGCACTGCCTTCCCTCACTGCTGGAAGGCGAAAAACTGTGCGTGTCAAGCTGACGCGTATCTTCGGGTGCAAATAATCTTACTGTGTCACATAGCGCTGAAGGGCGCATTGCGGCGTTAAAATCGGGCTCAAAATGCTCATTTACGCTATGTAAACTCCGCTTTTTGCGAGTTGGGCGGCAACGGCAAGCCGCCCATCCCTGCTTGACCCGTTTCGCCCGATTTTGCCTTGCACTGCATCCCTTGATCGCTATGTGACACAGTAAGAATAAAAGTGTTGGACGAAATCACATCCACCGTTCGCCCTGAGCTTGTCGAAGGGCTGTTTTAAGCCGCTCATGGTTCGACAAGCTCACCACGAACGGACAGTTTCCCAACACTTTTATTTGCACCCCGTATCTTCAAGCCGGTGTTTCAGGAACCCGGTGCTTCAGGAACTCAGCACTTTAGGAGCCTCGTTGGCCTCGCGTTTTTTCAGGACACCATCCGTTACCAGTTTGTTGACGAGCCCCTGCTGCATGGCGACAGCGTTAGCGAACGCATCCATCGGAAGCACGACATAGTGTGAAACCCGCAGCTTCGCGGCTTCGGTGGTTTGCTTGGCAACGGTTTCCACCAGCGAAAGTTCGAGCCTGACCAAAGGACCCGTGACATAGATGTTGGTGATTGCGTCGGCGAAGATGGTGTCTTGCATAGCGATATTCTCCTTTGGGTTTTAATAATCTTACTGTGTCACAAAGCGCTGAAGGGCGCATTGCGGCGTTAAAATCGGGCTCAAAATGCTCATTTACTACATGTAAACTCCGCTTTTTTGCCCGATTTTGCCTTGCACTGCATCCCTTGATCGCTTTGTGACAC
>JACREB010000155.1 GCA_016218475.1 Nitrosomonadales bacterium
CCTTGGCTTCGCCGCCGAATTTCTTCGACAGGACGGTGGTGATCGCCGCCGTCAGGGTGGTCTTGCCGTGGTCCACGTGGCCGATCGTGCCCACGTTGACGTGCGGTTTGGTCCGTTCAAATTTGCTCTTTGCCATGATTTTTCCTTATCAATGTCAAACGTTAAAAAATAAATAAAATTTTGATGCGTTAAATTCTTTGGTGCCCATGGCGAGAATCGGACTCGCGACCTCTCCCTTACCAAGGGAGTGCTCTACCACTGAGCCACATGGGCGAGCAAACAAAAAGCTGGAGCGGGTGAAGGGGATCGAACCCTCGTCGTAAGTTTGGAAAACTTCTGCTCTACCATTGAGCTACACCCGCAGGCTTCCCCCACCACAACACCAAAAAACAAGCAGTTGCCCCACACCAGCAATAAACTATTTAAAGCCAAAATCAGACGCCTTGGTGGAGGGGGAAGGATTCGAACCTTCGAAGGCTGAGCCGTCAGATTTACAGTCTGATCCCTTTGACCGCTCGGGAACCCCTCCTAACAGAACCGGTGATTATGCCAATTGCCATGCTGGATGTCAAACTTATGCAGCCTCTTCCAATATGAAATGAGTCTGAAGGCTTGGAAGAGGCTGTAGGGGTGCATTCGAAAGTGGTGGACAACAAGCAAAAGCCCCTCTCCCCTTGCGGGGGGGTAAAGTTGTCGCTTCAATTTAGAATTAGAATAATTCCCATTGCTGACCGGTGACCATAAAAAACAAAGCGGGTGGGCAGGCATTATCTGCCCACGCAGCGCGATCATTTGACGGGCAAACGAAACCTGTCCACTCTACGCATACTCCCTCCGCGATCACCAGCCGGTAGCCCCGGATGAAGCGCAGCGTAATCCGGGAGCGCCCGTCAGGGTGCAGTGATCAATCCCCCGGATCGGTTGCGGCAGAAACCACGGATTCCATTGCATTGCATCCGGGCTACGCTGGATGTATCTGATCGACGAGGCGCTCACGCCGGACTCTTCGCGTTTCTGGCCTGCCGACCAATACCGCGTCGGCAGCAACCCGCCGAGTTTCGACAAGCAGCTCGCACCTACAAACCCGTCAATAGGCTGATTCCAGATTACTCGCGCGGAATCGCCGGGCCCGTGGCGCCGTCGAAGCCGAGCTTGGTAGCATCGCCAGTTCTTCCGGTCGCTTGACACCTTCCGCGATTACCAGCAATCCGATGTTGTGGGCAATCTGGCAGAGCCCTTCGAGGAAAGCCTGGTTGCCGGATTGCGAGTCGATGTCATTGATGAAGCTGCCATCCACTTTCAGGTAATGCAGGCCGAGATCATGCAGTACGCCGATCCGGCTGAATTCTCGCCCGAAGTGCTCGATGCCGATATGGCAGTCGAAACCCATCATGTCCATGCGGAACGCGCGGAAGGCATCCAGATGCGCAAACGTGCTGGACTCTGAAACCTCGAGCCACAAGCGGTTGCAATGCGCCGCATTGCCCTGCATCAATTCGCGCATCTTCTTGCGGAAAGGTTCGGACAGCAGCGATTCACCGGAAAGGTTGACCGCCAAATCCGGTGAATTGGGATCCGCCGCAAGCTGGTTGGCGGCCAGGCGCACCGCGGCAATATCCAGGTCCGCAGTCATTTGCAGACGCGTTGCCATCGGCAGGAACTTGCCGGCAGTTTGCCATTCGCCCTCCTCGATAAAGCGCATCCGCAGAGGGCACTCCTGGTGCAGCAATTTCTTGTTGCCAAAACCTGCGACAGGCAAGCCCACCAGGCGCAGCCAGCCATTCTCGATGGCCATGCCCAACTGCTGCGCCCACTGCGCGGAAGTAGTACGCTGCTCCCCGCCCGCAGCGGCGCGGCTTTTCCTCGCCAGAGGCCTCGATCTCGGCCAGCGCCCCGTCCAGTTGCCCCATCAGCGGCCCCGCTTCCTGCCCTTGCAAGTAATCGATAAAGCTGATGCGCACAACGGTCGCGCCATCAGAAAGATGCGAAAGATTACCGGTAATGCTCCGAAGCATTTCGTTCGCCAATACTTCAGCATCTTCAAATCCGGGAAGCGCTACGGCAATATCAGTGCCGTTCAGCCGCCCGATCAGGCGTTTGGCGCGGGCATATCGCCCCGCGTGTAACTCGATGGAAGTTTCGATGCTTTTAGCAAGTATTTTCAAAAACTTGTCCGTATCCACGCGGCCCAGGCGCTTATTGATCGCCGCCAAGTCGACAATGCGCAGCAGCAGCAAGCTGCCATGGCCCGCAGACTCGTCTGATTTGTTGAGCAGGTTGGAAAATTGCGAGAAGAAAAACATGCGGTTTGCAAAACCGGAAACCAAATCGTAGTTGACCTCGCGGCGCACCGCCTCAAGCCGCGCAGCTTCTTCCTCGAACATGGTTTTCAACCGGCCCACCATGGTGTTCATCGCGAAAGCGAGCTGTTTGAGTTCCGGCACCTTGGGTTCTTCGATCGTGCTGAAGCGCCGCTCGCATATAGCGCGCGCCTGGTCGACTACCCGGCTCAGCGGTTCGCGCAGGCGCCTGAGGATCATCGCGGCAATCCAGCCGCTGATCGCACCGGCCAGCAACAGCCAGCCGGCCATGCTGGTAGCGCCTTGCCATAACTCCCCATAGGCGAATTTGCTCTGGCTGCGCAGCTCGATGGTTCCATACTGCTTCCAGCCGTCGCTGATTTGCGCATGTCCCGGCGTCGGCTTGATCGGAAGCAGCCGGGTAAACCAGACGGGCGCATCGCCGGTGTCCGGCGGGGATTTGCGCTCGACGATGGTCTTGCCCTTCGGGTCGCGCACCAGTATCAATTCGTAATGCCCGTTGTCGAACAATGCGGCGACATAGAGTTCGATGGTGACCGGATCCTTGCTCTGCTGGGTGATCAGCAGCGCAAGCGCGCTGGCGTTGTCCTCATTCTTGAGGATAAGTTGCTGTTCGAGATAATGCCTCGAAGAAAGCAGGCTGACGACCGCGCTGCCCATAAACGAGAGCAAGGTGGTAAGCGCTATTGCTAACATTAGTTGCCGGAATAGAGACATGTTTACCTCATTGTTTTATGTTTATCTTACGCCGGACGATCCGGAACTGAAAATGGAAGCTGTCTTCCCGTAGGTTGGGCAAAGCGCAGCGTGCCCAACCTACATTTGGCTGCAAAATTCCATCCCCTTTTTAACCCAGATTGTTCATTAGAACAACACCTCATTGAAAAATAAGGAAAATCTCTAATGGATTCCATTAGAAACCCATTCAAAACAGGCGTTTTATGGCCTAATGGACAATCTGGGTTTAACCCAGATTGTTCATTAGAACAACA
>JACREB010000011.1 GCA_016218475.1 Nitrosomonadales bacterium
AACGGCTGGCAGAAACCCTCACCTCAATCCTCTCCCGGAGGGAGAGGAGGCGATTGCTCTTTCCCCCTCTGGGGGAAAGTTGGATAGAGGGCTGGCCAGTAACGTGTCGCGGGATGTGGGCTTTGCCCACCATGTCGGGCGGAGCCCGACCTACATTTTGGTTCCGGCTCGTCCGGCTTAGGATTATTCGCCCCTACCCCTCCTGATTGTCCAGCCCCAGTTCCTGTATCTTGCGCGTCAGGGTGTTGCGCCCGATGCCGAGCAGGGTAGCCGCTTCGATACGGCGCCCGCCGGTGTGCTGCAGGGCTTGCAGGATCAGGGTGCGCTCGAATTGCGCTGCAAGTTTGCCCATAATGTGATCTTCGCCGCGTTGCAAAGCCAACCCCGCTTGCCGCGCCAGCGCGGCGCTCCAATCCCCGCTTGCCGCCGCACCTTCACTGGCCTCATCGCGCCATTCCGGCGGCAGGTCGGCTATTTCAACCATGCGCGAGGGCGTCATCACGGTCAGCCAATGGCAAAGGTTTTCCAGTTGTCGCACGTTGCCGGGGAAGTCCTGCGCGGCGAGGAAATGCAGCGCCTCATCGCTCAATTGTTTCTGTTCCACACCCAGTTCGTGCGCGCTCTTTTTCAGGAAATATTTCGCCAGCAGCGGGATGTCTTCGCGCCGTTCGCGCAGCAGCGGCAGGCGCAGCCGGATTACATTCAGCCGGTGAAACAAGTCCTCGCGGAACAGCTTTTGTTTGACGCGCTCATCGAGATTCTGATGCGTGGCGGCAATGATGCGCACGTTGGCCTTGATCGGCTGGTGCCCGCCGACGCGATAGAAGTTGCCGTCCGACAGCACGCGCAGCAGACGGGTTTGCAGGTCGGCGGGCATGTCGCCGATCTCGTCGAGGAACAGCGTGCCGCCTTCCGCCTGCTCGAAGCGACCGTGCCGCGTCGCCGCCGCGCCGGTGAACGCGCCGCGTTCGTGGCCGAACAGTTCCGATTCGAGCAGATCCTTGGGAATGGCGGCAGTGTTGATCGCGATGAACGGCTTGTCGGCGCGCGGGCTGTGGCGGTGCAGGGCGCGCGCCACCAGCTCCTTGCCGGTGCCGGATTCGCCGTTGATGAGCACTGTGGCGTGCGATTGCGACAGCCTGCCGATGGCGCGGAAAACTTCCTGCATCGCGGGAGCCTGGCCGAGGATATCGGCGATCACATCAGCCTGTTCGACCTCGCCCGATTTGCGCCGGCTTTGTTCCAGCGCGCGCCGGATCAGGTCTACCGCATGGTTGATGTCGAACGGCTTGGGCAGGTATTCGAATGCGCCGCCCTGGAACGCCGAGACGGCGCTTTCCAGATCGGAATACGCGGTCATGATAATGACCGGAATGAGCGGGTGGCGCTGATGCAGCGCCTGTATGAAATCCAGCCCGGATATGCCGGGCATGCGGATATCGCTGATTACCACTTGCGGCGCATCGTGGCTCAACGCGCGCAACGCGTCGTCCGCCGACGCAAAGCTCCTGTATTCGATATTTTCGCGCGCCAGCGATTTCTCCAGCACCCAGCGTATCGAGCGGTCGTCATCTATGATCCAGACAGATTTCATATTCATTCACCTCTATTGCAGTCATCGTGGGCTTTGCCCACCATGTCGGGCGGAGCCCGACCTACATTTGGTTTGGCTAGTCCGGCTTATGGAAGCGGCAGCAGCACGGTAAAACAAGTGCGCCCAGGCTCGCTGTCGAATTCTATTGCACCGTGATGCTGGCTGATGAAATCCTGCGCCAGCGTCAGTCCCAGCCCGTGACCATCTGGACGTCCCGATACCAGCGGATAAAAAATCTTGTCCTGCAATTCCGGCGGGATGCCGGGGCCATTGTCGATGATTTGCACCATTACCGCGAGCTGGTGTAGACGCTTGACCAGCGTTATCTGCCGCGCGATGCGGGTGCGCAGGACGATGGTTCCATTGTCCTGCATCGCCTGCGCGGCGTTGCGCACGATGTTCAGCATCGCCTGGATCAACTGCTCCTTGTCGCCGATCAGCGCGGGCAGGCTGACGTCGTAATCGCGCCGGATCGTCAATCCCGCCGGCATTTCCGCCAGCACCACGCTGCGCACGCGTTCCAGCACCTCGTGGATGTTGAGTGCGCTGTAGTGCGAGGCGTTCTGCGGGGAGAGCAATTTTTCCATCAGCGAGCGCAGCCGGTCCGCCTCCTGCACGATGACTTGGGTGTATTCGCGCAAGGCCGGTTTTTCCAGTTCCTGTTCGAGCAATTGCGCCGCGCCGCGTATGCCGCCGAGCGGGTTCTTGATCTCGTGCGCGAGGTTGCGCAACAGCAGGCGGTTGGCCTGAGTCTGGTCGAGCATTTGCTCTTCGCGCGCCAGCTTCAGCGGTCTGTCCATCGGGTGGAATTCCAGCAACAGATATTCTTTTTCAAGCTGAACCGGCGTCGCCGCGCAACGCAAATGCAGCTTGCCGTGCGCATGCGTGCCCAGCGTCAGGTCGTGTTCGATATAACTGGCATTGCCCCGGATCGCGTGCTGCATCGCATTGGTCAATTGCGCGGTATCCGTGAATGCCTGCTGCACCGGGTGCCCGAGCAGGTTTTTGCCGCTCACGTCGAACAGATGCTCCGCAGCCGGGTTGATGTATGCGATACGCGACTCGCCGTCCAGCAGGATGACTGCTGTGGTGAGGTGTTCGATGGTAAGGTAAGGAAATTCGGGCATACGTTCAGGCAAAGCAGAATACATGCCAGAGGAATGGGTTTATTTGAGTTTGGATAGCTCTGTTTTCAGCGCTTCGATGTTTTTTTGATGTAAATCGACCTGCTCGTTCAGCGTCCTGATTTTTTCTTCGTACTTCGCCGCGTTGCGGTGGGTTTTTCCGTCCTGGCCTTTGTAAACCTCGGGGTTGGCCTCGCCTTCCTTCAGGCGCTGGATGGACTCCTCAAGCAATTTCTGTTCGGAGCCCAATTCGTCCTGCAGTATTTTGCGGCGTGTGTCATCGCGCCCTTTTTGCGTCGTGCCATCCACCTTTGGAAAGTCTTTCGGTGAAGCGGAAGGCTGCGCACGCGCCGGTGGAAGCATGGTGGGCAACGGTTCGAGGACAATCTTCTTTCCGCCTTTGATCGGCGTGCTGGAATAAGTGACATGTCCATTGGCATCGACACCCTTGTAAATTTCCGCCTGCGCCAAAACCGGGCCGAGGCACAAAATTGCCAGCAAGTATCCAAGTTTCATCGTTGATCTCCTGAAAATTGACATAGGTAAGTATAGGGCAAGCACCGGGTGCAGACAAATTACTATTATCGCCGCTCAAAGCAAAACGGGGCTTGCGCCCCGTTTTTGTGCAATGCGATGACGCTGCCTACAGGCTATAGTACATGTCGTACTCGACCGGGTGCGTAGTCATGAGGAAGCGTGTTACTTCTTCCATTTTCAGTTCGATGTAGGCATCGATGAAGTCGTTGGAGAACACGCCGCCGCGGGTCAGGAACTCGCGATCCTTATCGAGATAGTCCAGCGCCTGATCCAGGCTGGAGCATACGGTCGGGATTTTTGCATCCTCTTCCGGCGGCAGGTCGTACAGGTTCTTGTCAGCCGGGTCGCCGGGGTGGATCTTGTTCTGGATGCCGTCCAGACCCGCCATCATCATGGCGGAAAAGGCCAGATAGGGGTTGGTCGTCGGATCCGGGAAGCGCACCTCGATGCGGCGCGCCTTGTCGCTTTGCACATAGGGGATGCGGATCGAGGCGGACCGGTTGCGTGCCGAGTACGCCAGCTTCACCGGAGCTTCGAAGCCGGGCACCAGGCGCTTGTAGGAGTTGGTGCCGGGGTTGGTGATGGCGTTCAGCGCGCGCGCATGCTTGATGATTCCGCCGATGTAGTACAGCGCAAACTCCGACAATCCGGCGTAGCCGTTGCCCGCAAACAGGTTTTTGCCGCCCTTCCAGATCGACTGGTGTACGTGCATGCCGGAGCCGTTGTCGCCGACGATGGGCTTGGGCATGAAGGTCGCGGTCTTGCCGTACTGGTGCGCGACATTATGCACCACATATTTCAGGGCTTGAGTCCAGTCGGCGCGGCGCACCAGCGTGTTGAACTTGGTGCCGATTTCACACTGTCCGGCTGTCGCCACTTCATGGTGATGCACCTCAACTTCAACGCCGACTTCTTCCAGCGCCAGGCACATGGCCGAGCGGATGTCCTGCAGCGAGTCAACCGGGGGAACCGGAAAATAGCCGCCCTTCACGGTGGGGCGGTGGCCGATGTTGCCGCCGTCGAATTTTTCTGCAGAAGCCCAGGCAGCTTCTTCGGAATGTACCTTGCAGAAGCAGCCGGACATGTTCACTTCCCAATTCACGGAATCGAAAATGAAGAATTCAGGTTCCGGGCCGAAATAGGCGGCATCGCCAAGTCCTGAGGATTTCAGGTAAGCTTCGGCGCGTTTTGCCAGCGAGCGCGGATCGCGGTCATAACCCTTGCCGTCTGACGGTTCGATCACATCGCAGGAAATCACCAGCGTGTTTTCATCCATGAACGGATCAATGAAAGCCGTTTCGGCATCCGGCATCAGCAGCATGTCCGATGCCTGGATGCCTTTCCATCCGGCGATGGAGGAGCCATCGAAAGCGTGACCCTCCTCGAATTTGTCCATGCCGAACGCCTTGACCGGCACGGATACGTGCTGTTCCTTGCCGCGCGTATCGGTAAAACGGAAATCCACGAACTTTACGTCTCGATCCTTGATCATTTTCAACACATCATTTGCCGATATCGACATAACTCTCTCCCCTCCAAGAAATACAAAAAAGAAATACAAATAAAAAAATACAAAAAATTTAAGAATCAAATCAAACAGCGAACAAACCTGAAATTCTACGGACGCAGAAAGTGTGCCAACTATGTTCTACATCCCAGAGCAGCATTGTGCCATAGGTCATCAATGCAGCACATGAAATATTTGCACCAAAATTGGGCGTGCCACAATTATTTCCGCACTAATTCTGTGCGTGGCTACGGTGGATATGAATGGCACGAAATAACTTGTCATCGCTCGCTATTTCGTCGCAACGCGTTTGCAAGTCGTCAGCCTGTTTTCTTTGCATTTGTTCGGCGGGCAGGTATATCTCGGCATCCACTTTGCCATCCAGGTAGTGAAACACCACGCGATTATCCAACAGGGCCGAATCCCCCAATCGCTCGGCAAGATGGGCCAGCAAAGCGGGGCGACCGGGCAGATGCGCATTCGGCTTGGCTTGCATATCGTCTTCGGGGTCGATATGCACCATCACATCCATCACATGGTGTTTCTTGAGTACGGCATGACGCGCCGATTCTGCGATGAAGTGCCCTTCCGAGACGCTGATCTTGGGATCGACCATGATATGCGCGTCGACCAGCGCATTGTCGGCCATCTTGCGTGTACGCAACTCATGCAGCCCGCGCACGCCATGGGTATTGAGCAGTGTTTGCCGGATCGCCTCGACTTCCTCCTCGTCCAAACCGGTATCGATCAGCTCCGCCATCGCTCCCAAAGCCAGCTTGCCGCCCATATGCGCGATCATTACGCCCACCACCGCAGCGGCAAGCAAGTCGAAGAAGGTATAGCCGAGCAGGTTGCCTGCGATCCCGACGATGACCACCAATGAAGATGCCGCATCCGAACGCGCATGCCATGCGTTGGCCACCAGCATCTGCGAGCGCACCCGCTTGGCTACCGCCAGCATGTAACGGAACATCCCTTCCTTGGCGACCAAGGAGATAACAGCAATGGCGAGCGCCAGCGGATTGACTGCCCGCAACGCCTCTGGGTGCTGCAAACGTATTGCGGCAACCACCAGCAATCCCACGCCGAGCGCGGCAAGAAAAGCCCCCAGAATAAGCGTTGCGGCGGTTTCCACACGCGCGTGACCGTAAGGATGATTGGCATCGGCGTGGCGGTTGCCGTGGCGGTTTGCATACAGCACCAACATATCTGAAAGCAAATCCGACAGGGAATGCAATCCATCGGCCATCAATGCCTGCGAGTGCGCGAAAAATCCGCCCGCCACCTGAAAAAACGTCAACAGCAAATTGATGGCAATGCTCACCCAGGTGCTTTTTTGCGCGGCGGCAAAACGCTCCGGGTTGGCCGGTTCGAAAGCGCCGATATCGGCGCGAGATCCATGCGGATGGGCGTGATTTTTCATGTCGGTTGCGCTAGTATGCGGGCATGGTGCGGTGTCGATTCTACATCCGCCGCACCCTTACATTCAAAAGAAAGAATCGATATGGGAAAAATCACCGCCATTCTGCAATCCGCACAGCAACGCGCCAAGGAAATGAACCTGCCCTACAAGGGGGCGCTGCACCCCGACGAGGCTTATGAAATACTGCAATCAGCGCCCGGAGCCAGGTTGCTGGATGTGCGCACCCGTGCCGAACTGGACTGGGTCGGACGCATACCCGGCGCCGCAGAAATCGAATGGGCAACCTACCCCGGCATGAAACCCAACCCGAATTTCCTCGCGCAACTCGAACAGCAAGTGGATAAGGAGGCTTTGGTGCTGTTTTTATGCCGCAGCGGAGTGCGCTCGCATCACGCCGCCATGGTTGCCACGCAGTCCGGTTATGGCGACTGCTACAACGTGCTGGAAGGCTTCGAGGGCGACATGGATGCCGACGAACACCGCAACACGGTCGGCGGGTGGAGGGCGGCGGGGTTGCCTTGGGAGCAGAGTTAGTTCTCTGTGTCACAAAGCGCTGAAGGGCGCATTGCGGCGTTAAAACCGGGCTCAAAATGCTCATTTATTCCATGTAAACTCCGCTTTTTGCGAGTTGGGCGGCAACGGCAAGCCGCCCATCCCTGCTTGACCCGCTTCGCCCGATTTTGCCTTACACTGCATCCCTTGATCGCTTTGTGACACAGTAAGAATAAGCGGGTGCAGGGTGCATTCCAGCACCATGATGCCCACTACACGTTGGGGCTACCCACTAATCACCGGTGTTGAGACATGAAAACTTATCAGGGAGGCTGCCACTGCGGACAAGTTCGATTTGAGATCGAATCCGACTTAACTAAGGCAACCGAATGCAACTGCACAATCTGTACACGGAAGGGCGCGTTACATCATCGGGTTCCGCCTGATCAGTTCAAATTGCTTTCCGGCCAGGATTCGCTCTCTCTGTATCAGTCCGGTAGCAAGATTGCCAAGCACTGGTTTTGTAGAGCCTGCGGCATACATCCATTTAGCAATCCGCGCGCCGCTCCTGAAATGTATAGCGTCAACATCCGTTGCCTCGACGACTATTGGGCGGAGGTTCCGAACATTGAGGTAAGGCTTTTCGATGGAAGGAATTGGGAAGATGCCATCAAGACGTTCAAGTTCTAGCCCCAACCCGTCAGTCGAGAGGGACTGCGCAAAAGCGCGCAGCCCCTCACTTTTACGTTAGGCAAATCTCCGAGGGGTAATGAAGCATCTCAAAAACATTAGCCGTATTGATGACGATTTTGGCTGCGCTCGATCAGAGCAAGGCTCACGGTGAATTTGTTCTCCCCTCGAAATCAAAGCAATTGAAGATGAGTTGAGTTAGAAGTCATACGCAGATAGTCGAAGACCAGTCTTGTATTTCGATTCAACTGCTGCATTTTCTGAGAGATGCTGTCCTTGCCATCGGA
>JACREB010000158.1 GCA_016218475.1 Nitrosomonadales bacterium
AACCCGGAGGGCCGCTTGCCCGCGGGCGCATTGCGGCGTTGCGGCCCGCTTGTGGAGAATGGCTACACCGCGCAGCCCGCGCCTTGCACTGCATCCCGCAGGCAAACGGCGCGGGGCATGAAACCTACTGAAATAGGCTCTTAAACTGTTTGGAGAAAAAAGTATGGCTGTCGAACACACCCTGTCGATTATTAAACCCGATGCAGTTGCCAAGAATGTCATCGGGCAGATTTACACCCGTTTTGAGAATGCCGGCATGAAAATTGTGGCTGCGCGCATGACGCAATTGTCGCGCGCCGAAGCGGAAGGTTTTTATGCCGTACACCGCGCCCGACCGTTTTTCAACGACTTGGTCAGTTTCATGATATCGGGGCCGGTGATGATCCAGGTACTGGAAGGCGAAGGCGCAATCCTGAAAAACCGTGAACTGATGGGCGCAACCGATCCGAATAAGGCCGACAAAGGCACTATCCGTGCGGATTTCGCCGCCAGCATCGAAGCGAATGCGGTGCATGGTTCCGATGCGGCCGAGACGGCTGCGGTGGAGATCGCATATTTCTTTCCGGCGATGAACGTCTATTCCAGTTAAAAAAATGCCCCGTTAAGAATGCAACAAAATCTCCTCGATTTCGATGCGCATGCGCTGGCCGGCTATCTCGCGGGAATGGGCGAGAAGCCCTTCCGTGCGCGCCAGTTGATGCGCTGGATTTACAAGGCAGGGGAGCGGGATTTCGCCGCGATGACAGACATCGCGGCAGCGTTGCGCGACAAGCTCGCGCAAGATGTTTGTATCGCTGCGCCCGGCATCATGCATGAAGAATTATCCGGCGACGGCACGCGAAAATGGCTGCTGAACGTCGGCACGGGCAACGCGGTGGAGATGGTGTTTATACCAGAGGCGGGCAGGGGGACGCTGTGTGTTTCTACCCAGGCCGGATGTGCGCTGGACTGCGCGTTTTGTTCGACCGGCAAGCAGGGTTTCAACCGCAACCTCGGCGTGGCGGAAATCATCGGCCAGTTGTGGTGGGCGAATCATCAGCTCGGCAAGGATGCCGATGAAAACTGGCAGATCAGCAATGTGGTGCTGATGGGCATGGGTGAGCCGCTGTTGAATTTCGATAACACCGTGAGTGCGTTGCGCCTGATGCTGGACGATCAGGCCTACGGGCTGTCGCGTCGCCGCGTGACGGTGTCAACTTCCGGTATTGTTCCGGCGATGGACAGGTTGCGCGAAGAATGCCCCGTAGCGATGGCGGTGTCGCTGCATGCGCCTGACGATAAGCTGCGCGACATGCTGATGCCGGTCAACCGGAAGTATCCGCTCAAGGAATTGCTGGCGGCCTGCCGGCGTTATCTGGAACACGCACCGCGCGACTTCATTACCTTCGAGTATGTGCTGCTGGACGGGGTAAATGACAGTGTGCTGCAGGCGAATGAACTGGTGCGGCTGGTGCGCGAAGTGCCGTGCAAGTTTAACCTGATCCCGTTCAACCCGTTCCCGCAGACACTTTATCGGCGCTCCAGGCCGGAGGCGATCAACCGTTTCCGCGATGTCTTGATGGAGGCGGATATCGTGGTCACCACGCGCAAGACGCGCGGCGACGACATTGCGGCGGCATGCGGGCAATTGTCCGGATCGGTGCAGGATAAAACCGGGCGGACCGTGCAACATTTAGCCGAGGTCCCATAATGAATAAATTGATTGTCCTGTTATTTGCATTAATTATTCTGGCAGGTTGCGGCGCACCATCCGGTGGCAAACAGGCCGTGCCGGATCAACTCGACAGCCGCGCCCAAACAAGCGCAAAATTGCACACCGAATTGGCGGGCTCCTATTACGAGCGCATGCAACTCGGCGTCGCGCTGGGCGAAATCGACAAGGCGTTGCAGGCCGACCGGAACTATGCGCCAGCCTATAATATACGCGGCTTGATCCACATGGATTTGCGCGAGCACAAGGAGGCGGAAGAGGATTTTCAGCAAAGCCTGCGCCTCGACAAGGATGATTCGGAAACGCATAACAACTACGGCTGGTTTCTGTGCCAGCGCGGCAAGGAAATAGAGTCGATCCCGCATTTCATGGCAGCCTTGAAAAACCCCTTGTATAGAACGCCGGAGCGCGCTTATCTGAATGCCGGACTGTGCTCCAAAAAAGCGGGAAACAACAAGGATGCCGAGGAATTTCTGCATCGTGCGCTGCTGGTGCAGCCCGGACTGTCCCAGGCGTTGCTGGCGATGGCGGAGTTGAGCTTTGCCAAAGGCGATTACGCTGCCGCAAAAAAACATTTCGCGAAATTTTCGGAAAAATCCGACAGCCTGACAGCGGAGCAGCTCTGGCTTGCGGTGCGCATTGAGAGGAAGGCGGGAGACCGCAATTCCGAGGCCAGTTATGGGATGCAATTGCGCAAGTATTTTCCCGACGCCCGCGAAACCAAATTGCTCACACATGGGGAATAACCCAGCCATGGCAGTCGACCGCCCCATCGGATTTCAAATGTCCTGTTGCCGGGGTTAGGGTGATGGAACAGCTTCCTGAAATCAATGCCGGGCAAGGCGATGATTCCGATGCGATGCAGGTGGTTTCATTGGGAAAAATGCTGCGTGAAGCGCGTGAACGCATTGGCTTGAGCGTGGCGGATGTGGCCAACCAGATCAAGTTTGCGCCGCGCCAGATCGAGGCGCTCGAAGCGGATGATTTCCGGCATTTGCCCGAAATGACGTTTGTGCGCGGATTCGTGCGCAGTTATGCCAAGATTCTGGATATGGACGCGCAGCCATTGCTGGCGCTACTGCCGCAAACAAACGCATCCCAGATGCCGTTGATTCCGATTTCTGTCGAGGTGCCGTTTCCTGGTGCGTATTCTCCAAACTGGCACAACCTGATCTGGTTGGGTGTGACGTTGCTGTTGGCGGTACTGGTTGTCGTGTTCGCGGTGTGGCATTTTACGACACCGGTTGCGCAACCGGAAGCGGCGCAGGTTGAAACTCCAATTTCCTTGCCCTCGAAAATGGAAATCATACCTGCATCACCTGTGTTAGAAGCGGGCATAAACGTTGTACCGGAGGCACAACCGGCGCCGGTGGAGGCCCAATCTTCTGTTTTGGCAGTGAAGCCGTTGGTTTCCGGCTCCCGCGACGCATTACCCACCGCAGGTGGCAGGCCTGAAGCCTTACCGCAAACCCAACCGGAAACAAAACCCGACACATTGCCGCAAACCGCCACTCTGCGCATGGCGCTCACCGCAAATGGAAGGGCTGGAACTTTGCCGCAAACTCAGCCGGCAAAGCCTGCGGCGCAACCCGGCACATTGCCGCAAACTTCCGAGCTGCATTTTGTATTCGATGAAGATTCATGGGTGGAAATCAAAGATAAAGATGGCAAAATATTATCGTCGCGGATCAATCCGCGCGGCAGCGAGCTGCGCCTGAATGGAAATGAGCCGTTTTCGCTGGTGATCAGCCATGCCGCATCGGTACTGCTTTATCATCGTGGCAAGCAGGTGGATCTGACGCCCTATACCAGGTCTTCAAGCGAAGTGGCGCGGTTGACGCTGGAATAAGCATGGGCGAAGTTGTCATTAGACGCCATCCGTCGCAACGCGTATTGATCGGTAAGGTAATGCTGGGCTGCGGCGCGCCAGTTGTTGTGCAATCCATGACCAACACCGATACCGCCGATGCCGAAGCGACCACGCGGCAGATTTATGAACTGGCCGGAGCCGGTTCGGAACTGGTGCGCATCACGGTGAATACCCCGGAGGCCGCCGCTGCGGTGCCGCAGATACGTTTCCAGTTGGATGCTCTGGGCTGCGATGTGCCGCTGATCGGCGATTTCCATTACAGCGGCCACCGCCTGCTGACCGAATTTCCGGATTGCGCGCAGGCGCTGGCGAAATACCGCATCAACCCCGGCAATGTCGGGCGCAACCGCAATGAGGATGATCCGTTTTCGATCATGATCGCCGCCGCTATCCGCCACGACAAACCGGTGCGCATCGGCGTGAACTGGGGCAGCCTCGACCAGAGCCTGGTGGCGCGCATGATGGACGAGAATTCGCGTCTCGCCGAGCCAAAAGATGTACGCGAAGTGACGCGCGCCGCGCTGATCGCCTCCGCATTGCAAAGCGCGCAGCGCGCCGAACAGCTCGGCCTGGCGCATGACCGCATCGTGCTGTCCTGCAAGGTCAGCGAGGTGCAGGACTTGATTGCGGTGTACCGCGCGCTGGCGCAGCAATGCGACTATGCGCTGCACCTCGGCCTGACCGAAGCGGGCATGGGATCGAAGGGTATCGTCGCTTCCACGGCGGCGCTCGCGGTGCTGTTGCAGGAAGGCATCGGTGACACGATTCGCGTTTCGCTGACGCCGGAACCGGGCGGTTCGCGCACCCAGGAAGTGCTGGTCGCGCAGGAGATATTGCAGACCATGGGCTTGCGCGCATTTGCGCCGATGGTAGTCGCCTGTCCGGGTTGCGGACGCACCACCAGCACGGTGTTTCAGGAACTGGCACAGAGCATCCAGACGCACCTGCGCAGCCGGATGCCGCTGTGGCGTACGCAGTATGATGGCGTGGAGAATATGACCGTGGCAGTGATGGGCTGTATCGTGAACGGCCCCGGCGAAAGCAAGCTGGCGAACATCGGCATCAGCCTGCCGGGAACCGGCGAGAGCCCCGCCGCGCCGGTGTATATCGACGGCGAAAAGGCGATGACCCTGCGCGGCGACAACATCGCGGCGGAATTTACCCGGATTGTGGATGAGTATGTGGCGAGAAAATACGTGAGGCGTTAACGTGAAACTCGCGAAGCGATTCGTTCGCCTCCTCTCCCGCTTGCGGGAGAGGATTGAGGAGGGGGAAACGGGCATGGCGAGTTTCATAATCAGGGGTGGCGCGCTTGCCATGACCGTTAGGGGCGCGATTGAGCCAACTTCATATGTTGTGAATTGCGGGCGGGCATCGGTCAGTTACAATCGCGCAGCGATGTATCCGCCAGAGATCACGTTGTGAATTGCGGGCGGGCATCGGTCAGTTATAATCTGTAAATAAATAAAGGTATCAACTTTGCTCCGGGGCTTTTGGTCTTATGACGTAGTTCCAATCACCATGAAACTTGTCACGCTCGACATTGATATGCCCCATTTCTTCATCAGTAACTTTGCGTCCTATTGGATAT
>JACREB010000156.1 GCA_016218475.1 Nitrosomonadales bacterium
CTTGGCACGATATGATTCGATCAATTCTCGATCCTCGTCGGTAAGATGCAGTTCGGTCTGTCGCATGGCTGGCTCCTCGTCATGGGGTGGGCGTACGACAGTATAATGCATGTTTCGTTATTTATGTGTTGTTATACTAGATATTTTTATCCCAGCTTTCTTCTCAATCTCCGATATTTGCTTCGCGCTCCGCGCATCGTTATATTTTTTCCACACCGTTTGGAATTTCTCATGCTTATCCAGAAACTCATCACTCAAAGCTTTGTATTTCTCAACCTCATCCGGCAGTTTTTGTCGTTTGCAGGCCAGTAAAGCGGCTTTGATTTCCGGATGAATTGCGTTTGAATACCGAAGGAAAGGAAACATCGCGAGGCGGAAGAATTTCACGCGCAGAATGTTCGGATTATTCAGGAACAAGAACATCAAGCGCAGCGGGAATACTTCCTGAAAAAGCGCAGCGAGAAAGAGCAAAAAAAGTCCGAACCAAAGAAAGAGCGCGTTCATAATTACAATGCCAACACCGTAAGCAATGACCCGTGGCTTGCCCTCTGCATTGAAATTGAAGGGGCTTGGGGGCGCGGAGATTACGACTGGGCGCGGCAGCAATTACAGAAAATCGCTTATGGCATGGTCGGCGAAACCGTCACTGATGGGCAGCGAACAAATTTCACGCGGTTAATGACCGAGTTTGCCAAGGAAGACCCGCTCTACAAAGAGGTAATGGAAAGGGTGCTTCCATTGGTGCAGGCCAATCCCGGCATGTTGCAAAGCCAGATTTACAAAGGGCAGCCAGACCATATCAAGGAACAGATGCGCTACGTGCTCTACTTTGCCAACGAGCTTGGACATATCAACCGAATCAAGAAGGGAAACAGCTACAAATTATTTTCTCCTGATGCCGTTTGAATGAAAGGAAGCCGAAATGAACGAACAACAAACCCGAGCGATGCTCGAAGACACCTATGTCGCGCAGGTGTTGTCGCTGGCTCAGGCAATCAAGACGGAGAAGAGCAGCAAAGGGACGCACGCGTCCCTCTCCGGGTGTATCACCGAGGCTCAGAACCTGGTTGATGCGGAGCGGGAGCAAATCCTTGCTCGCATCGCACATACTCGCTAGACCCGCAATCCAGTTGGCTGGTGTTGCGGGCGAACGAGGCCGCACGGTCGAGCACTTGCTCCACTTCGTTGACGGTCAGGCCGTCCAGCAACCGCAACACGGTAAAGGCGCGTTCGTTTAACTGGTTTTCTGTAAGCATTTTTGTTTGCATGATTACCTCTTCTAGTAGGGCACAACAACCAACGGGCATTGCGCCGGATGTTTACCAATGAAAGAAAATAAAATGAATAGCGAAGAACGGGAAGACTACATTCTTGGTCAGGTGATGGCGTTAAGCTGCGCGGTCAAGGCGCTCTTGAGCACACACCCCAACCCGGAGCAAGCCAAAGCCATTTTTATCGCCGAGCTTGAAGCCACGGAAGGCCGTGCTCTGGCCGTTCCGATACAGGATTCCTTCATGAAGGGTCTTGAGAAAGTCCGGGGTTTTTTGGAGTAATCCGGCTTTCGCACCAGTCTTCCGGGAAGGACATCCCTACCGCTAATGGCTTCGCCTTGCATTCGCACCAGTCTTCCGGGAAGGACATCCCTACCGCTAATGGCTTCGCCTTGCATTTAAAAAGGTTTCGCTTTATCCATTGAATGATTCGCATGTCCGGCTCCTGTATAAACGAGCCACCATTTCATAACGATTCGCCCACACCCGCCAAGCGGGAAACGTTTCCCGCCTAATAACCCTCCGCGCGCCCGCGTAAGCTCCCGTCATCACTTGACCTGGAGCTTGCCATGAATCCGAAAAACTTTTGGCCGGGCACCCGACTGCCACGCCTCGCCGGAACCATCGCCGTTACCGTTGCATTGTTGCTTTCCATCATGCTGCTGTCCCCGCAGCAGCTTCCCGTCACGCTGTACAAGCTCTCTCTGCTCAGCACGGCGGGCGTGGCCGGTTATTGGCTTGACTGCGCGCTGTTCCCTTACGCGCGCCCCGATGGCTATCTGGTCAATCCGGATTACCGTAACGCGCCACACGTGGCAGGCGATGCCGATTGCCCGGTGGTGATGGGCTACCGGCTGACATTTGCAGGTGCCATGTTGAGACGCGCCATCATCGTCGGCTGCGCGATGCTGGCTATCGGGTTGGGTGCGTGATGAGATCCCCGCGCAAGATTGCCCGCTGGGCATTGTGGTTAGTGATCGTTTTTCCGCTGTTGATCGGCATCGCCTATGCCGACGCTCCGCGCGAGGCGCTGCGCTATCAGCGCGACCTGACCCGCACCGCACACGCCACCTGGGGGCTGGATGCACCGGTCGCCGCCTTCGCCGCGCAGATTCACCAGGAGAGCGGCTGGAACCCGCGGGCCGTCTCTCGCGTTGGCGCAAAAGGCATGGCGCAGTTCATGCCCGCCACGGCGCGGTGGTGGTGCGACCTCAACAATCTTTCCGCCGAAGAATGCCAGCCGACCGACCCGGTGTGGGCGATGCGCGCTCTGGTGGGCTACGACCGCCGGTTGTTCGAGCGGGTGCGCGGCAATAGCGAATTTGACCGGCTGTGGGCCGCGCTGCGCGCTTACAACGGCGGGTTGGGCCATTGGCAAAAAGAAGCCGCCACGGTGCGCCCGGCTCTTGATCGGCAGACGGTGGACAGCGCCTGCGGCAAGGCGCGCCGCCATATCATCCATTGCCCGGAGAATCTGGGCTATCCGCACCGCATCCTGATCGTGTTGCAGCCGCGCTATCTGGGTTGGGGGCGCGGGGTGCAAACATGATCCTCATTCCACCTTGGGCAAAGATACTGATCCCGGTGCTGCTGGCAGTGGCTGCGGTCTTGTTCGTCTACGCCTACGGCCAGCAGCAGTTTGGCCTGGGCGAGAAAGCAGAGCGTGCGGCATGGCTGGCGCGCGAGACCACCGATCTGCGGTCGGCCAACGCGAAGATCAAATCGCTCGAAGAAAAATACCGGCAGCAGGAACACGATGCCGCCGATGCCATCGCCGTTATCTCGTACAACTATCAAAAGGAGTTGCAGCATGTCAAAACTGAAAAAGAACGCGTTATTGCTGGCCTGCGCGGCGGCGCTTTCCGGTTGCGCATACCTGTTGCCGCCAGCGTCCAAGCCTGTAGAGGTATCGCCTCCGAAGCTCCCGCCTCCACCGGCGGACGTGATGGTGGAGCGCGCGCCGAACTTTCTGTCGAGGCTTCTGAATTTCTTGTCGGGCTCGCCTCCGAAGCCGACGAAGTAACCAAACAGCTTGGCCGATGCCAGGACATCATCAAAGCATACCGCACACAAGGAAAATAATAATGGCACCCGGCGATAACAACGAAGCGGGCAACGCCCAGATCATGCACAGCATCGGGCAATTAACAGGGTCGGTGGAAGCGATGCACACCGGCCTGACGGCCCGAATCGAAGATATTCGCAAGGATATCGACCGGCTGGATAAGGCATCGAATGCGCGCATGGATCGGATCGAAGATAACTTGACCAAACAGATCGCCGACCGGGGCGAGGTGATGAACAAGCGCATCGACGGGCTTGATAAGAACGTCGGCGAGAAACTCGGCAACCTGGGGACGCGCGTCACCGCGCTGGAAAACGAAGACAAGAAGATGATCGAGAAGGTTGCGCGCATCAGCGGCATCGGCGGCGGCGTGGGCGGCGCTCTGGCAGCGGCGGCGGTCGAACTCATCAAGCGGTTTTAACCGATGGCCCACCCCCAAGAAAAGCGCGACAAGGTGCGCCAGCTTTACATTGAGGGCTTGCCGCTCAATGGCGCGGCCATCAGTTGCGGTGTCGGTTACGACACGGCGCGCGACTGGAAAGCATCGGCCAAGAAGAAAGGCGATTGCTGGGATGCGGCGCGCGCGGCCTACAAGATCAGCGGGGCCGGTATCGATGATCTCAACCAGCAGTTGGTCGAAGATTTCGCGCGCCAGGTGATCACCACCACCCGCGAACTGGAAGCGGCAACGATCCCTGCCGCCGCAAAGGCGCAGCTACTGGCCCAACTGGCCGATGCCTATTCCAAATTCAGCAAAGCGTTTGCGCGCATCAATCCCGAATTCTCGGGGCTATCAGTGGCGCTGGATACGCTGAAGACCATCGCCGACCATCTGCGATTGAAAGACCCGGCCGCTTTGAAGGCGCTTCGACCGCACTTTGAAGAGGTCGGCGGCATTCTTGGAAAGCGGTATGCGTGAGTCGGTACATGACATCAAGGAAATCGGCAGCTGGCGCGAGTTCGAGATCGAGCTTGCCAAGCTGGGCGAAGACATCCGCAACCAGATCGAGCTGGAGTGTTCGGCATTTCCCACCGATCCGGCGGCCAGCAAGGCGCGGCGTGAGCGCGCATGGAACGATTTCGAGTTCTTTTGCCAGACCTGCTTTCCGCACTATGTTCCCACGCCTCATTTCTCGCTGTTCCAACGGTTTGCGTTCAAGCGGCTGCCGGAGGTAATCGACGGCCCGACCGATGGCCGCGAGGTGCATGAAGCGCCTCGCGGCGAAGCGAAGTCAACCTACGAAACCCAACTGGGCAGCCTGTGGTGCATCGTGACCGGGCGCAAGCACATGATCGGCATCATCATGAACACCGAAGAGCAGGCCGCCGAGATGCTGGAGTCGATCAAGGCCGAGCTGGACACCAACCCGCGCCTGGCGATGGACTTCCCGGAAGCCTGCGGCCAAGGCCGCGTGTGGCAGGCCACCACGGCGATCACCGTCAACAACGTCAAGATTCGCATCGGCGGAACGGGCAAGAAGATTCGCGGTATGAAGCATGGTCCTTACCGGCCCGACCTGATCTTCCTGGACGATTTGGAAAACGATGAAAACGTGAAGGACAAAAAACAGCGCGATAAGGTTGAGAAATTCGTGCTGTCCGCCGTGCTGGGGCTTGCGCCACCGGCTGGCGGCATGGATGTGTTCTGGGTTGGAACATCGCTTCACTACGATGCCGCGATCAACCGCGTGGCGCGCGCGCCGGGCTGGCGGCGCAGGGTATTCAAATCCATCATGCAGTGGCCTGACAACATGGCGCTGTGGGAGCGCTGGGAAGCGCTATTTGTACGTACCGGCAGCGATGAAGAAAAAGAGGCTTTTGAGGCTGAAGCGCTGGCGTTCTACGAGGCTAATAAAACGGCGATGGATGCGGGGGCGGTGGTGTCTTGGCCTGAGGTTCGCCCGCTGTATAGGCTGATGTGCATGCGCGCGATCAACCATGATGCGTTCAACCAAGAACAACAGAACGAGGCGGGCAACGATGAAACTGCGCCGTTCAAGGGTATTCAGTTCTGGGTGGATCGGCGCAATGACTGGATTTTCTTCGGCGCGATTGACCCGTCGATGGGCAAAAGCACTCAAGCCCGCGACCCGTCAGGAATAATGGTCGGCGGTTTAAATCGCGCGACGATGGTTCTTGACGTGGTGGAGGCGGACATCTGCCGCCGCGTGCCCGATCTCATCATCAGCCGCGCCATCGACTTGCAGGCCGAGTATGGCTGTGTGGCTTGGTCGGTAGAGGCTGTGGCGTTTCAGGAATTCTTGTTCACCGAACTGGTTAAACGCGCCGGTCAGCGCGGCATCGCCTTCCCCGCTATGCCGGGGCCGACCGGACGAAATAAAGAGCTTGCGATCCTGTCTTTGCAGCCCTACGTGGCGAACGGCCAACTTCGTTTGCATCGGTCTCAATCGGCGGCAATCGAACATATCAAATTCTGGCCGGAAGCCGACCACGATGAAGGCCCGGACACGCTGGAAATGCTCTGGCGCATCGCCACGCAGTTCGGCGGCGAATGGCAATACACATCGGCGGCGCAGTCGCGCAGCACCAGCCGGCGCGGCAGCAGTAGCAATAACGATGATAGGGACGATGATGATTAAAAACCGGGTTCGTGCCGCGCTATCGAAAGCGGCTAAATATGTGGGGCTGGATAAGCTCCAGGCTGATGGTGCGCGCTCAGCCGGCAGCACCAACCTCAATTACATGTCGGTGACCACGCTCGACCCGTCGCGGCTGGCCAGCGCCTTTGCCGCCGCCGATCAGGGCTTCATCACCCAGCAGGCCGAGCTGTACGAGCTGGTCGAAGAGCAAGACCCGCACATCTTTTCCAAGCTGGCGCAGCGCCGCCGGGCGGTGACCGGGCTGGGCGCGAAACTGCATCCGCCAAAGGATGCCAGCCAGGCAGAGATCGACCGCACCGCCGAATTGCAGGACATGCTGTACGGGATTCCGCATTTCGAGGATGCGCAATACGACCTGACCGACGCCATCGGCAAGGGGTTTGCGCCGCTTGAAATCGACTGGAAAACGGGCAGCGAGTGGGTGCCGCGCGCCTTGAATTTCGTGCCGCAGCGGATGTTCCAGACCGACCGCAATACCGGCGCGCTGATGTACGTGAAGATGGGTATGCCGGAGCCGTTGCGGGAGGGTGGCTGGATAGTCCACGAACACCGCGCAAAATCCGGTTATATTGAGCGGGCCGCGCTGTTCCGCGTGCTGGCGTGGGCGTATGCCTACAAGGCTTACAACATCCGCGATATGCAGCGCTTCCTTGAGGTGTACGGCCTGCCGCTGCGCCTGGGCAAGTATCCGGCTGGCATCGGCAAAGAACAGCGCAACGAGCTGCTGCGCGCGGTGCGAAACATCGGCAGCGACGGCGCGGGCGTGGTGCCCAGCACCATGTCAATCGACTTCATCCAGGCGCAGGCCGGTAAGGTCGATGACTTCCTGAACGCCACGGCCTATTGGGAAGAAAAACAATCCCAGGCGATCCTGGGCGGAGAACTGGACGGAAAAACCAAGTCCGAAGCGCGCATCATGATCTACGACAAAGTGCGCCGCGAGATCCTGCTGCACGACGTGCGCCAGATCGAACCGACCATCAACGGCCAACTGGTGCGGCCTATCGCGCTCATCAACGGCATGTTCCCTGAAGACCGCATGCCGGTATTCCGCTACGACACCGAAGAATCGGTTGACCAGGGCAAGATGGTCAAGGTGCTCAACGATGGCGCGGCGATGGGCATGGAGATCGACGTTGAGTATGCCCACAAAGCGACGCAGATACCGCGCGCGGAAAAAGGCGCGAAGCTGCTGCTTGCTCCGAGTGCAAAGGCCGACAAGCCAACCACAGCCGATGCGGCGCTTGTGCGGCTGGCCGCGCTGGTGAAACAGGTCAAAGATGGCGATGTAACCGATGCCTACGCCGCACGGCTCGCAGAACTGTGCGCGCCGCACGAACAGGCCTTGTTTCAGCATATCGCCGCTGCCGTGGCCGAGGCTGGCAGCTTTGAAGATGCGCTGGCCAACATCGAAGCCTTGAGCGCGTCGGTTGATAAAGCCTGGGCTGAATCTATCGCGCAAGGCATGACTGCGGCGAATCTGGCCGGGCGGGCGGATGTTGGCGGCGGTGAATAATGGCCGATTTCCAATTTGACCAGGCGATTGAGTTCTTTCGCAACAAGATCAAGCTGCCCACGTCCGGTTGGACGGACATCTGGCAAGAGCATCACAGCCACGCCGCTGTGGTGGCCGGTGCCGCCCACGATGCCTTGGTTGAAGACTTCTACAACGCGATTCAAAAGGCGAAGTGGGAAGGCGGCGGCTACGATGAATTCCGCACCCGCTTCGATGAGATCGTAGCCAAGCACGGCTGGGCGCACAACGGCGCACCCGGCTGGCGCAGCAAGATCATCTACGACACGAATATTACTCAGGCATACAACGCTGGCCGCTACAAGCAGATGACGGCGCTCAAGGAATTCCGCCCGTATTGGCAGTACCGGCACACCAGTATCGAGCATCCACGGCTGGCACATAAGGCATGGGATGGTTTGATCCTGCCTGCTGATGATCCGTGGTGGGATACTCATGCGCCGCAAAACGGCTGGCATTGCAAATGCAGGGTTGATTCACTTACCCGCACCGAGGCCAAGCAGCTATGGGATAAGAAAGGAAAGTCTGGCCCTGACACAGCCCCTCCCATTGAGTGGGAAGAACGTATAGTCGGAAAACGCAGCGGAAATCCTCGCACAGTGCGCGTTCCCAAGGGTATTGATCCTGGCTTCGCCTACAACCCCGGCAAGGCGTGGCTTGAACCGCATATTGTTCCGCCGTTGCCCGAACATCTTGCCAGACTGGCGCCTGATGACTGGCCGCGGCCAAAGGGATATAGGCCGCCTACCCCTCCAACTCCAACGTTGGCCAGCAAGTCACAGTTACATGACGATTCAGTATCAGCAACGGCGGCAGTAACTGAATTTCTGTCCGAGTTCAAAGCAACGCCGACAACCCCGGCTGTATTTATGGACACGCGCATCAATGCTGCGATGGTGATCGGTTCCAGTATGTTCACCTCGGGCGGAGCGGCATATTTAGAGTCGCTTGGTGACGAGCAATTCAAAATGACGATGGAGGGAAAGGGTGGGCGAAAGAAGTACATGCGCCTCCTCGCGCAAACAATCAAAGACCCTAATGAAATATGGCAATCATGGGAGACGGTCAAGAAAAAACCGGAATTTGATGGCCAGAAAATACTGGTCACACACTACTTAAAGGCTTTTGTATTCACCGATGCTGACGGTGCTGAGCGTTACATGATTGCGGTCTTCAGGAAGTCCAGACTTGGCTGGCATGCCGTAACTACCTTCCATAGCAGCAGAGATAGCTATTTTGAAAAGATGAGGCGTGGATTTTTGGCTTATAAGAAAAACTAACGCCACCCCTGCGGGGGTGGCGTTTATTGGCCTATCTGGACGGCTCGCCGCAGCACCATACTTCGGCCAATGAGGTCTGGATACTGTGCAGTAGCGCCGAAGCGCAGTCTGACCAAACCACGGGAGAAACTATATGCTCTTCGAGATGAAATTTCAAGCAGATCATCTGAATCGGGTACTGGCTGCTGCGCGCCATGAGATTGCACATCCAGAAATGTTGCTCGGTAGTATCGGAGAATCGCTGCTGCGCGTGAACC